>JAPPMM010000023.1 GCA_028819075.1 Gammaproteobacteria bacterium | reverse complement strand
ACCGACCATCATCGGTGAATTGTGAGGCTGTCGGGAGGGGGCGTCCATTCCATCATCTATAGTACGGATCCAGTTGCCGACCGGAGCTTTTTCCGCGACGTGCTGGACCTGCCGAACATCGATCTCGGGGGTGGCTGGCTGCTCTTCGCCCTGCCTCCGTCGGAAGTGGCGGTGCATCCCTCCGAGAAGAACGATGTCCATGAGCTGTACTTCATGTGCGAGGATGTCGATGCGCTGGTCGAACACCTGTCCGCCGCGGGCGTCGATTGCAGTCCGGTCGAGGAACAGGGGTGGGGCAGACTGACGGCCGTGACCCTGCCCGGCGGAGGGAAGCTCGGGATTTACCAGCCTCTGCACGAGGTCATCGCCGACACCTGAAGGGCCATCCGGCGCGATGCCGCGCGCCGCGAACGCGGACCCGTTCGCCGCCTACGCCGCCTGCTCTCCGGCGCCGGCCTCCCTCAGCGCATCCGCCATGATCCCGCACGCCGATCCGATCACCCCGATCCCGGCGAACATCGCCACCGTGGCCAGAATCCTCCCCCCGGCCGTCACTGGCTGGATGTCGCCGTACCCCACCGTCGTCAGCGTGACCACCGCCCACCACAGGCCATCGTACACCGAGCCGAAGATCTCCGGTTGAACGTCGCGCTCGAGGTGGTACATGCCGAACCCGGCCGTGAACACGACGATGCTCGTACCCGCGATCAGCGCGCCGGCCTCATCCATGGCGTGCCGGAACGCCCTCGCGAGCTTGCTCACGGCGTGAGTGTGGGCGGCCAGCTTCGCCGTCGAGACGAAGAGGCGAAACAGGCGAAAGGCACGGAGCGCCTTCAGATCGAATCCCGTGAACGCCCACAGCGGCAGGACGGCCAGGAAATCGACGATGCCCATGAAGCTGAACGCGTACTTCTTCCAGTCCTCCGCCCGCCGGATGCGCACGCACCACTCGACCGTGTAGAGCGCCCAGACGCCCACGCCGGCCCAGAAGAAGAACGGCGTCGCACCGGCCATGGCCTCCGCCGTCTCCGCGGTCTGGAGCACCAGATCCATGCAAATGACGGCGATCACCGCAAGTTCGATTCGTTCCGAGAATGGAGAGGGCTGTCGCATTGGAGGTCTCCCGGGGTGGGGGTGGGGGTCGCGGGGGTCGGTGGAGGTTGCCGGTGGGACGGCGAGCGGTGCAAGGGAGCGCGGGCGCGGGGAGGGCTCAGCGTCCCGCGGCCCTTGAACTCCGCCGTGAATCGTCGTCCCTTCCCTGGCCCCTTCTCGGCGCCTCCCGTTTCAAGTGGCCCCCATGACGCACATCGACAACCGCCGCCGCATCGCGGCCGTGCTCGGTCTCCTCCTCGGCCTGGGCTGCCTCTTCGCCGCGCCGCACTCAGTGGCAGCGCAGGCACCCACCGGGGCCGGCGGGATCTCGCTCACCGTCGGCATCGCCGCCGTCCTCCCGGCCAATGTCCGCTTCGTCGACGGCGACGACGCGGGAGAAGCGGCTCTCTACGGTGCCGACCAGTTCGACGAGGGTACGGTCGGGGTCGGGCTGGAATACGGCCTCGCGTTGGGCTACCGGTTCGGGGCGTTTCGCGCTCAGGTGGATCTGGGAGTCACGGGCCGATTCACCTACGAAGGGCATTCGAACTACACGCCGGGCGGGCCGGTCCAGCCGACCGAGGCACGCGTGAAGGCCCGCCGACTGATGCTGTCGGGGTTCTACGAGTTCGGGGCGCTAGGCGCGCTGCGCTCCTGGGTGGGCGCGGGACTGGGCGCGAACCGTTACCACCTCACGGACTACATCCAGCGGTTCCCCAACCCCGTCGATCCCTCCGGCCACCTCCGCAGGGGCTCCGACGGCGAGGTGCCCTACACGTCTCTGCCCCCGAGCACGGGCCATGGCTTCGCGTGGATGCTCGCCGCTGGCCTGACCGTCCCCCTGGGCGGCGACGCGCTGCTGGACCTCGGATACCGCTACACGGACGCCGGACGCATCGGTACCGCCATCGGCGACATCGAAGTGGTCCGCTACAATGAGGACAGCAGCCGCCGACTCCTGCTGATCACCATCAACCCAACCATCGCCGACCTCCGCTTCCACTCCCTCACCGCGACGCTTCGCTGGCTTCCCTAGGCAAGGCTGCGGGAGACCCCCAGCGTGACGACTCCGAGCATTCCCCGACTGGCCGCCTGCCCCATCTTCGGCTACGCCGCGTTCGCGGCACTTGTTGCCGTCGGATGTGGGAGCGATCCGGGTGCTGTGGGCGACCGTGTCCCAGCCGGACCCGCAGTCACTATCGTCGACAGCGTTCTCCTCGACGAGAATGACCGGTTCTATCTTGGCAATCCCTTCAGCTTAATGGTGGATACGGCTGACGGCTCCTTCTTCATCTCGGACTTCTTCGAGAACCGGATCCTCAGGTACGCGCGGGACGGCAAACTGCGGCAGTTCTACGGGCGTCCCGGGGACGGTCCGGGGGAGTTTCGCTCCATCTCGACCGCCTTGTTTCCGACCCGGGACTTGCCGAACCGGACGATCGCGGCGGTCTGGCGCTATCCCGAAGCGACGATTGACTACGTTGTTCCCCTGCCAGAGCCCTATCAGCGATCGATGGAAGGCCTCGGCAGGTTCACTGGAAGGGGAGTTGCCTTTGGGTAACATCACATCGGAAGTATACCTGAGCATCATCGCCCCCGATCGGACGGCTGCTTGCCCCCGATCGGACGGCTGCTTGCGTCGATGCCCCGGTGCCCTACTCGACGAAATGCGCCCCGTTCACACTGTGGCGCGAGACACCCTCTTCCTCCTCGACCGACGCCTCAATGAGGCAGAGGACGACCTGTTGACCTAGGTCCGGGTCTACCGGATCGACACAAGCGGCTGTACCTGGCTCGACTTGCACTGACCTCTGTGGCTGCCGGGGCATCTCGCAACGGATCGCGCCGATACTGCATCCCCTTTGTAGAACGACCGCGTTCGGCGCGAGCCGGATCGGGCAAAATCACCTGCGCCACGGGGGTGCATATGACCGAGACCAGGTCCCGTCCGCAGCCGGAGTCCGGTTTCCCCAGGCGAATCGCGATCTGGGTTGTCGTCCTTCTGGCCGTGTACCTCGCGTATTCGGCGACCCACTTCTGGGGGCGTCCGGATGCGGTGCCTGACTTCTTCGCGCTGGTGGTCAGGCGTCTCCCTCTCATCGTTGTCCAGATCCTCCCCGCTGCGGTGTTTGCCGCCGCCCTGGGTGGATGCGGCATCTTCGGTTCTGCGGGTACGGCCGCGCGTCTCTGGATTCTCCTGGCAACGTTGGCCCTGGCGGCATACGCCCTGCCGGCGCTTGTGTGGCCCGCCTTCGCGCATTGGACCGGCGCCGACTGGCCGCTTCCCGCCGCCCTGCTCGATTCCGTAAGATCCGCCCGAGCCGCTGCGGAGGCGGCGACGGGCAACGAGGCCGCGAGGCACTTGCGTGGAGCGGCGAACGATCTCGCGACGCTGATCGTGCCGATCGCGAACGCGGCGTTCGTCTTGCTCGCCGCCGTGCTCGGTGATCTGGCCGGGAGATTGACCGGCGGACTGTCCACCTGGACCCGCTACGCGACGCGGTGGCTCTCAGGCGGAGTACTGTTCGTGGCCTTCTGGATTCCCGTGGCCGTGGCCGACGAATTGGTCCAATACTACGCGGCCTGGGGAGGTCTGCTGTTCGTCCTCCCGCTACTTGTGCCGTCCATTGCGGCAGGGACCCTGTTCGTCTTCGTCCGCCCGGACCGCGAGCCCCGCCGTTGACCCCGCGCGGTGGCGGCACCGGCTTCGACCGGGAGCGATTTCACGCGGGGGACCGGGCGCTGTTTCGCGACCTGGTCCGCGAGATGTCCCCGCGCATGCTGCGGGTGATCCGTGGCTACGCGCGGGATGACGACCACGCGGCCGATCTGTTGCAACTCTGCTGGATCCGCATCTACCGCAAGCGTGCGCGCTTCGCCGGTACCGGGTCCTTTCTCGGGTGGGCGCTGACGGCGTGCAGGAACGTCTGCAGGACGGAGGCACGCAAACGTCGGTACGGACGCCTGGTCCGCCTTGACGACCACGGCGATCTCCCCGACCACACACCCGATCCGGCCGACCAGTTGAACCGCCAGGAGCGGGCGGCCGCGCTGTACCGGGCGCTCGAGCGGCTCAGGGAGCGCGAGCGGGACGCGATCCTGCTGCGCATCCTCGAAGGCCGGAGCACTGCCGAGGTGGCGCGGATGCTGGCCGTGAAGGAGGTGTCAGTCCGCTCGCTGATCCATCGGGGCCTGAAGAAGCTGCGCCAGATGGACCGGCTCGGCGTCGAGACCTGATAACCAAAGGAGAACCCCCATGCTGAAGAAGATGCGAACGCTGTCCGATCGGCGCGGTGCCGGGCGGGCCGACATGGACGCTCAGACGACCGACCGTCTCGTCGCGACCGTCGTGGAAGGGGATACGGCGCCGACAGCAGAATCGGCGGGGGGAACGGCTGATGCCGAGGTGCGCGAGACGCTCCACCTTATCGCGTCGATACGGGAGATTGGCGCCTCCGTTACACCGCTCCCGGAGTCCAGCGTGGACGCGATCATGGGCGCCTTGGAGCGCGAGGCAAGAGCCGTTCCCCTACAGCGTCCGTGGCGGGAGGGCCTGGGAATGGTTTCGGGCTTCCTTGCTTGCGCGGTGACGCTCGGCTCCGGCCTGCTTCTCGTGGGCGGAAGCGGCTACCTCCAACCTCCGGGTGCGACCGCGACGCCGATTCTGGCTGCCGCAGTCGCGTCTCTCGCAGCCCTGGCAAGCGTGGTCGTTCACAGTCAACTGCGGCTACGGCAGCCAATCCTGTTCCTGCTGATGCTCGTGACGCTCGGCATTGGCGCGTGCGCCCCAATGCTCCCGGACACATCGACGGCCGAGGTCGAGATCGACCCTTCAGCGCTCACGACCTTCCAGGAAGGCGAGGAGTTGTGGGGGGTGCGCGACATCATCGAGTCCGGCGAGGTGATCTGGGTGCTCACCGGAGCCGCACCCTTTCTGCGGGCGTACGATCGCTCCGGCCGGATGCTCGCCGACTTCGGCAGCTCGGGCCAGGGGCCGGGGGAACTCCGCAACCCCTGGATCCTGTCCGCGGCGACGTCCGCCGGCGAGGTGGTCGCGTGGGATCTCGCCACCCGCAGGCGCTCGGTGTTCGATGCAACGGGCAACTTCGTGAGTTCGACGCCCACAGCCATCGCCCGGGAATCCGTTCGCGCCAGTATCAGGAGCGTGACCTTCGGCGATCCGTTTCGAGTCGTCGAGGACAACTCCGGATTCTGGATGGCCAGCTATCCCGATGGGATCAGCCGGGGTGACGACTTCTGGGGAGGCAGAATCGTGCGGTACGCGCACGGTGATGCCGAGCCGGTCGTGGTCGTGGACTTCAGCGTCGACCTTCCCGGAGCCGCGAGCCGCGTTCCGGCCATGGGTCTTGGCCCGGTGCCGCTCTGGGACGGATGTGCCGATGGGGTCGCCGCCGTGCTCGACCCGGTCGACGGAAGCCTTCATCTCTACCGGCCCAGCGGCACGAAGGACAGGCAGATCGCGCTCCCGTGGACCGGTCGTCCGCTGTCGTACGAGGAGCGCCTGGGCTATGTTCGCACGATGATGCGTCACGAGATGCGAGGAGCAAACGTCGCCGACGACGAGATCGAACGCGCCGCGGCGGACCTGCTCGCACGTGCGGGCGACCACCTGGCCGCGGAAGCCCCGCTCGGGATCGATCCGCGCTGTGCCCCGGGACGGATCTGGATTCAGGAGTTCGATGGTTCGTCCCATCCTCTCGGATATGGCAGGACCTGGATGACGGTTGCCTTTGACGATGCCACCCCACGGTTCCAGAAGGTCGTCTTTCCCGATGGGTTCACACCCTATCGCTTGACCGACTCGGTCGCGATCGGCGTGGTGACGGACTCCGTGGAGCTACAGCGTGTTGCCGTCGTGCGCCTGGCCACCGTTCCACCGGAGCCTGTGCCCACTTGGGCAGGTTGTTAAAGACCACGCGGGCCGGACTGAGCTTTGCGGTAGGAGGGGGGATGGTGGGGTCCGGGGGGCCGCAGACTTGACTGGGTCGGTCACACCAACTCTCCCCGATCACCCCACCGCTTCTCGAACTCACGAAGTCGCCGGCGGATTTCGCCGTCCGGATTGATGACGAAGAACGTCCGGTTGCTCACCCGGCGCCAATAGTAGGCCAAGGTGCCGCTCGGTAGTTGGTTTTTCCACCACAAGATCTCGTTGCGATGGCCACCCCGGCGCCTGGTGTTGTGGTGGTAGATCACGGCGGCGCGTTCTTCCGCCAGTGCCACGGCCTCCGAGAGTGGAATCCCCTTTGCACCCACCTTTGTCGCAGGCCTGAAACGGTCGTCGGGCACGAGGCCGTTGTCGGGGTCGGCAAAGACGAGATCGCAACCGGTGAGCTGCCGCTGGATCCGGTTGAACCACCGGGATCGCCAGCGCTCGCGATCGTGGATCCTGACTTCAGCCACAGCCAGACGATCGGGGGCGAAGACGGCATCGCCGAGAATGCCGGACTCCTGTATGGCTGCGACCGACCGCCGGTTACCGACCAGTTCCTTCAGCGTGTCGAACAGCTTTGCGTCAAGGTGCCGCCACTCACCCGGACGCTGGAGGTATGCAATGTGCTTGCCGTCCCCGCCGGGTCCAGCGTCGGGATGCAGGTACCAGGCGACACCGAGACGCCGGGTGCCGCGGATCGCCCGCAGAAGCCCGTACTTCACATAGTCTCCGATATCGCCGGCGTATCTGTCCTGCATTGGATCAACTCTCCTGTCTGGATGAGCGTGACGGCTGGGCCAACCCACCGGCCACCCTAACGTAACGTAAGGGTTGCTCAGCCAGGCGGGCTGGGGGATCCGCCCCTGACGTCGTCCGGCACCCGCAACAGCGATCCTTCGCGCAGAATCGCGCCCTTCGCCACGAGGTCGTCCAGTACCTGCCGGAAGCGCTTGACCATCTTCGGGCCGGATCTCTTGAAGCCGAAGATGCGGATCGCCTCGGCGACCGCGTCGGCGGGCTTGATGCCGTAGCTCACCCGGATGGCGTGGACCAGCGCGGTCCCGATCTCCTCGGAGGCGATGCGCGCGGGATCGCGCAGGGACGAGGGGATGTCGCCATCCCGGCGACGTACCTCGACGGCTTGGCGCTCGAGGCGCCAGAGGAAGTCTGACTCATCGACCCTGAAGAGTTTCCGCCTCGCGCCCACTGTTGCAGCCAATCGCATCTGCGCGCGGATGCGGCGCCCGGCACGGCCCACCCCGGCGGCCTTGCGGATGCGGAGGATCACCTCGTCGAAGTGGACGGGACTCTCCACGTCGACCACCGGGGCTATCCACGTCGCCAGCTCGCCGGCCGGAACTTCGTGGAGCGGCGTGCCGAGGAGGCTGATGCGCAGCTGGACCACCCTGTAGGGAGCGGTGGGAGCGGGAATTTCCGGCTCGGGCTCGGGCGCTCTTTCGAGGGGCTTGGGAGGCGAGGGCCTGGGCGCGGACCGTTGCGCCCCGTTTATCTTCGCGGCGCGGACCGCCGTCGCGACCCGTTCCAGTTCCTTTTGCGGATTGCGGAACCAGTCTGTGCTCCAGATGCGGTGGATCCTCCACCCCAGCCCCTCCAGCACCTGCTGCCTCAGGCGGTCCCGGTCGCGGGCGGAGCGGGAGCTGTGGTAGGTGGCGCCGTCGCATTCGATGCCCAGGAGGTATCGTCCGGACCGGTCGGGGTCCACCACCGCCAGGTCGACGAAGAACCCGGCCGATCCTACCTGGTGGGCGACATCGTGTCCCAGGGCGCGCAGCCTGGCGGCGACCGCTTCCTCGAACGGAGAATCGGCCTCCCTGCTGCTGGCCTCGGCGATGTCGATCATTCCGTGCTGCGCGTACTCCAGAAAGGTCTTGAGCGCCCGGACGCCCCTGGCCCCGGAGCGCCTCAGGTCGAGATCCGCGCCGACGAAGTTGCAGTAGACGATGCAGCGGCGGCGGGCCCGAGTGATGAGCACGTTCAGGCGCCGCTCGCCACCGTCGCGGTTGAGCGGGCCGAAGTTCATCGGCAGATAGGTGCCGTCGATCTTGCCGTAGCCGATGCTGATGAGGATCACGTCCCGCTCGTCTCCCTGGACGTTCTCCAGGTTCTTGACGAAGAACGGCTCTTCGGGGTGCCCGGCGAAGAACTCCTCGTGCGAGGGATCGCGGCGGCGCAGGATGTCGACCTCGTCTTCGATGCGGCGCGCCTGAACGTTGCTGAAGGCCGCGACGCCCAGAGTGAGTTCGGGGGTCTCGCGGGCGTGCTTCATCACGGCCAGCGCGATCGTCTTCGCCTCGGCGGTGTTGATGCCCCTTCGCTGATAGTTGGCTTCGGGATTGTGGCGGAAGAGGAGGCCGGTATCGACCTTGCCGCCGTCGGGACTCGGGAAGACCACCAGGCGGTTGTCGTAGAACTCGTGGTTCGACACCGTGATCAGCGACTCGTGGCGGCTGCGGTAGTGCCAGCGGAAGCATCCTCTCGGGGGCCCCCTGGGCGCAGAACATGCCCAGAATGCTTTCCAGGTCGGCGGTCCGGCTCGCTTCGTCTTCCCCGTCGTCGGCCATGCGGTCGAAGAAGCTGGTCGGGGGCAGCTGCTTGCTGTCGCCCACCACGACCGCCTGCCTGCCCCGGATGATGGCGCCGAGGGCCTCGACCGGACGGACCTGGCTCGCCTCGTCGAACACCACCAGGTCGAAGTCGACCGATCCGGGCGGGATGTACTTGGCGATCGAGAGCGGGCTCATCATGAAGACCGGCTTGATGCTCTGGACCGCCCTGCCCGCTCCCGCCATAAGTCGGCGGACGGCCAGGTGGCGGGTCTTCTTCTGGAACTCCCGGCGGAGGACGCCCAGCTGGCCGCCGCCCTGGTGGCGCGGCAGCTGCTCCCAGTGGCGCTCGGCGATCAGCGCCCGGTTGTGGTGGAACTGCGCCATGTCCAGTTCGCGGAAGCGGTCGATGATGCCTCCGTGGGTCGCCCCGTCGAACCGGGCCAGCGCCTCCTGCTCGCGGAACGCCGCATCCAGCCAGGCGGCGTAGCAGGCGTGGTCGAAGAGGCCGGTGAGCTGGCCCGCCGCGTCCGGGCGTGACGCCGCCGCTCCGGCCACTTCCGGGATGCCCTTTTCGGTAGCAAGCCGCTCCAGCTGGTTGAAGCGCACCACGTCGTGCATGGAGGCCACTCGGTCGAGTGCGGCTCGGAGCCAGACATCCAGGGCACCGTAGGCGCGCTCCTTCAGCGACTCGTCGGGCTCCAGCCGCTCCGGCCGCAGCTCCATCACCTCGGCCAGGGCGTCCAACGCCTCGGCCAGCCCCTCCATCGCGGCCTCGCAAGCGTCGGCGGCAGCGCGAAGTTGAGCGGGATTCGCGGGATCGGAGGAGGACGGGCCCGAGGAATGCTCGGAGGGATCGGAAGAGGATGGGGCCGGCGAATGGCCCGAAGGCGCACCGGGGCGCCCAAGCAGTCGGTCCAGCAAGTCGTGTACTTCGTCTCCCACGAGCCCCGCGGCCTGATCGCGGTGAAGCTGCACCAGCCACGCCGCGGCCTCTCCAAACGCGCGGTGCCCTTCCACGCGCTCGCCCAGGCTCAGCCCCGGAAACAGCCGGCTGATCAAGCTTCCCGCTTCCTCGACTTCCCGCCACTGGCGCTTCGCCTCCAGGATGGCATCCACCAACTCCATCTGCTTCCGGACGGCGCGGGGCATCTCACCGCGGCAGAGTCCCGCGAGCCTCCTGCGCGCGGC
The DNA here is from genome assembly GCA_028819075.1 of Gammaproteobacteria bacterium. Taxonomy (NCBI): domain Bacteria; kingdom Pseudomonadati; phylum Pseudomonadota; class Gammaproteobacteria; species Gammaproteobacteria bacterium. The sequence continues at coordinate 60,428 of JAPPMM010000023.1, read as the reverse complement.
CCGGAACCGCCCGGACAGGAAGCGCCACCACTTGCCCCCGTAGGTGCGCAGGGCCTGACGCTCCGCCAGCACGTTCTCGTCCCAGGCCTCGGGGATCAGGACGGCGTCGTGCCGCGAGCGGATTTCGGCGAAGGAGCGTGCGGCCCCGGCCACCTCCTCGATGCGCGCGGCTTCGGCGACCCAGCCCGGGCTGCGGTGATTGGCGCCCCCGAGCGCCGGAGCTTCCAGGGCCCTGCGCGCGGTGCGGATCATCCGCTCCACGTCCGCGGGCCTCAGCCGCCCGAACGTCCTGTCGCGGCCGAGCCTCCGGATCAGCTCCTCCGTCTCCCGCTCCAGCCCGCGCCACGCGCCCGCCGCGGCCTCTAGGACGCCGCGCACGGAATGCTCGTCGGTGGGAACGAAGTGAAGCCGTCCGCACGGCCACCACACGTGCCTGCAGGGAACTCCGATCGCGCGCACCAGCTCCTGGAGCTCGCGGGCCAGCTCGCGCCTGCGAATGAACTGCTCGTCGCTCCACGACACCGAATCCCGGATCGGGAGCCCCGGCCCGGCGACCGTCAGCCCATCCTCCCTGAGCTGCGCCAGACGGCCGACCAGGTCGTGCGGGGTCAGCCCGCTCCGTCCGACCGGCGAGTTGACCGCGCGGGCGTAGTCGTTCAGGCGCTCCCGGGCCTCATCGAGCAGCACCACGTCCTCGGCCCAGCCCCCGACCTTCGGCCGGCCCATCGCCAGCGTGCGCTTCAGCTCGTCCAGCACGACCCGCTTGTTGGTCTTGTGGCTGTGCAGCTCCAGGCAGGCGTCGCCCAGGTGGATCGTGTCCAGGCGCCGCTTCACGACCTCCAGCGCGGCCATCTTCTCCGCCACGAAGAGGACTGTGCAGCCGTTGGCCAGCGCCTCCCCGATCAGGTTGGTGATGGTCTGCGACTTCCCGGTGCCCGGAGGTCCCTGGATCACCAGGTTGCGGCCCTTGATCACGTCCAGAACCGCGAGCGTCTGCGAGCTGTCCGCGTCCATCACCGGATGGAGCTCCGCCACCCCCTCGGCATCGTCGATGTGCTCGTCCTCGCCGATGTCGGGCGGCCCCTCCGCGAATCCGTCGCCGCCGAAGAGCCGCTGCACCAGCGGGTGGTCCGCCGGCCGGCCCTCTTCCGGCCAGGTCTCCGGATCGAGGTCCTTGTAGATGAGCAGCTTGCTGAAGGAGAAGAAGTTCAGGTGCACCGCGTCGTGCTCGACCGCCCAGCGCTCCCTTTTCGCGACGGCCCTCTCGACCCGGAAGAGATAGTCTTCCACGTCGAGATCTTCCTCGGCGGGCATCTCCGGCGGGCGGACGCCGAAATCCTGCTTGAGCTTGGCCTCGAGCGAGAGGTTCGCCTCGATGTCGTCCCCGGTCCACCTGAGCTTGAAATTCTCCCGCACGCTGGACCTGGTGAGCTGAACCGGGATCAGGATCAGCGGCGCGCGGCGCTCGATGCTGCTGCTCTCGGACTCGTACCATGTGAGCATCCCGAGCGCGAGATAGAGGATGTTGACCCCCTGTTCCTCGATCGAGAGGCGGGCCTGACGGAAGGTCGCGCGCAGGCGCAGATTGAGCGCGGCGCGGGGAAGCGCGGTCTGGAGCCTGTTATCGGTGTGGCGCGCGGCGGCTTCGTCGAGGTCGTCGTCGGGCTCGCCCAGCATGGCGAGGAGCTCGGAGGGGATGTCGTCGATGTCGCCCGTGGCCTGTGCTCCGGTCGGCAGGGGCGCCGTCTCCTGGGAGGCGGGAAGGAAGTACATGACCCGCGGGCTTCGGGACGAGGATCCGTCGGGTGCGGAACCGCCCACGAGGATGCGGAAGAGCTCGCGCGAGCGCTCGTCCACAACCTCGATGCCGCGCCGCTTCGTCGGACGGAAGTTGAGCAGCGGGTTGCGCAGGGAAAGATCGAGGACATCGCGGCGGGATTTCTCGAGTTCCTGCCGGATGGAGGAGAGGTTGGTCATGGGGTGGAGGGTGTTCTTGCAGGTAACCCGGATGGCGGTACGGGTGGTGGCATCGGGCGGTGCCCTGCGCTGAGGGTGATGGCGTGGGGGGGAACGGAGGGGAGGGTGCGGGGATTGGGGCTCAGGGCGCAAGGGTACTCCGCTGTAGTTCGACATCAACGTGCTCCTATGCTCCTCAATGCGGCGGACGAGGATTCCGAGTACCGTGAGCCCTGCCGCCGCTGGATCGAGAGAGCCGAGCGCGATTCGTCGCCCGCCTTCCGGACCTGCAACATCTGTTACGAGTTCCTTCGGACAAGCACCCACCCCCGGGTAGTGGATCCGGTGAGGGGGAGGAGTGGGGCGATTGGTATTCCCAGCTGATCGGCGTACTGAGACGTGCTCACAAGACTGATCCGACCCTCCGGTCCGCAACCCCTGGCACAGACGAAGATATCGACCGCCATCCCGTCTGTTGCGATCACGTTGGGTGTCGTGTCATTTGGTCGTGAGAGCGTGAGCAAACCAGCTCCTGATGGGCACGATAACCCGGACTCGGCATTGATGACTCCCGATGAATTCCTTCAACGGGTGAGGAAGATTAGGCCGTGGAAGAGCCGCGGCCGAACGGCACCTCACAAACCTTTTCTTCTGCTTATCGCCCTAGCACGCGTGACGAAGGAGAAAGATAGACTAGTCTCCTATCGCGAAGTAGAACGAAGTTTCGATAAGCTGTGGAGGAAATTTGGTCCCGAGGGACCGGCGCGCGCTTACTACCCTTTCGGCAGACTCAGGAAGGACAAGCTGTGGGAAATCCCTGAGATTGCAGTCCTGCCGTCGCGGGACAAGGCCGACTTGTCACCTCGGGAGCTACGAGACCACAACGTGAAGGGGGGGTTCCCGCGAGGAGTGTTTGCCCTTCTGAAGTCCGATGAGAAACTCATCTTCAGAGCGGCTCAACTAGTCTTGATAGAGCATTTGCCGTCCTCGCCGCATGGCGAAATTCTTGCCGCAGTCGGCCTTCGCACGGGAGGGCTAGTCATCAGCGCGACCCAGGATACCGTCAGCAAAGGAGCCGACCAACGGGCAATCGAAATGACGGGTTCTCGACCGGTCCGAGCCTCTAGCCATTCAAGAGGCGGTCGGACCAGTTTCGATCGCTTCACTCGGGGCGACATCGACACCGCCCGTAACCTCGCGGCGTTGGTTGTTGAGGCTCGGGACCGGGGGATAGCCCCGACGAACGATGATGTCTGGTTGGCTGCGATCCGAGGGCGGTTGTACGGGGAGGGGATATGGCCCGAGATGCCCTCAAGGTTCCTAGCCGCCTTTGCTACCGGGTGGGGTGCCACGTCGGTCTTGGACCTCCACGCCAGTCTGGGGAGTCCCGTGTTCCCTCTGGCTGGGAGCCCGTCTTGTCGGGCGACCGCGCTATGCCCTCGTCAGGAAGTGCTTGAGGCTGTCCAGGTGCTGGATCATCACAACGAGGTGAAATGGCTGCCGGGCGGTGTAGACAAGAATCCACAGGTCCTTAAGGGGCAATTCGATCTCATCGTCTGCTCCCCACCGCTGGGTACGACCTCTGTGAAGCGCCGCTTTGCAGGTGTCTCATGGGCTGTCCGTGACAGCCCCGGTCATCTCCTGATACCCCGCTCATGCAGTGCGCTGTCCGTCAACGGGATCGGCGTCTTCGTTGTCTCACCGAGATTCTTGTCCAACAGACGTAACGATAGTGTCCGACGAATGTTACCAGACTTTGGTCTTAGTCTAGCAGCATATGTATCCGTTCCTCCACAACCAAGAACCTATCGGCACAGAGTCGGGCTAGCATTCATCCGTAAAGGCGAATCCAGCCATGTCTTCGGTGGGATCCTCTCGGAAGACGAAGAACGCAACCAAGCGACGTTGAAGAACTTGATTGAAAGGGTTGATTCTGGGAGCGTAGCAACTGGTCGACTCGTCGCCAGCAGTGACTTCGTGAGCCCCGAGACACTCGCTTCTACGGAACGAGTCGATCGACTCGCCACTACACTACGTCTGAAGCCGCAAAGACTGGGCGATATCGCTCAGGAGATCAAGCCCCTTGGGCGCGGTGGGCCTTCGGGATTCGAGGAACGATCTGATGTCATCTATCTGCCTCTTATTCCTTCAGAACGAGCCGCTACTGAGGTTGGGCAGCTCCAGGTCAAGGCTCGCGATTGGGTGCAGGTTGTACTCAATGAAGACATCGCAGATCCAAGTTACGTCGCGCGTTTCCTCAACTCTGCCGCTGGACGAATGGTCCGCGAGGCCGGCGTCGTAGCCTACGGGGCCTATCGCAGGCTTCCTCCACGAGGAGTTGGAGATCTCGTGCTGTTCCTTCCCAACAAAGCAACTCAGCTCCGCATACTCGAGACCGACTCCAAAGCCGCGTCATTGATGAGCGAGGTGCGCGAAATCCGAGAACAACTGTGGCAGCGCCCTCTCGCGGAAGCCCGGGTACGAGATCGTCTCGAAGGCGTCAACCGCGACGACAGCCTTCCGGCGTGGTTGGACAAACTGCCCTTCCCACTGGCATCCATTCTCTGGGCTTATCATGCGGCTGCGGGGAATGACAAAGAACAGTATGAACACCTTGACCATTTCTTCGAAGCACTGTCAGCGTTCCTCGCCACCTTGGCCTTGAGTGCCTTTTGGACGGACAAGCCAATGTTCGAGCGCGAATGGCCATCTGTCCGTAGCACTCTTGAGAGCCGTTCTTTGTCGATTCGAACAGCCACTATGGGTACGTGGATCACTATCGCGGAACGTCTCTTTAAGAGAGCCCGTCAGATGCTCGGGAGTCAGGAAGTTAGTGAGTGCGACGAGTGCCTCCAAGCCTTCTGCACGGCGGATCGCTCCGTACTCGGCGCGTTGCTCAGCAAGAATCTCGTGAGCGCCGTCAAAAAGGCGAATTCCAGCCGGAATATGTGGCGCGGCCATGGAGGAATCGTTAGCGCCAGCCAAGCTTACCAGCTCAGGGTAACGCTGTTCGACATCCTCAACGAAGTTCGAGAGAGCTTTGGCACTGTTTGGACGCGCTACCGGTTGGTTCGCGCCGGCGACATGAGACGCCTGCCCGATGGGACTTACCAGACGCGGGTTGAGGTGATCATGGGCAGAAGCTATCCGTTTCCGTCACGAAGTGTGTCGTTGGAGGAACCCGTGACCTATGGGCAACTCTACTTCCTCGGAGAGGCGGAGCGTCGGGCGCTGCCAATACTCCCCTTCATAACTCTGGAGCCGAGTCCAGACGAAGCCAGCAACGCTTGCTATTTCTTCAATAGAGCGCGTGGGGAAGAGATCCGGCTTGTGTCTTATCATTTTGAGAGTAAGCCGGCTTTGGAAGGCGAGTTCCGAGACACACGGCAGATTCTCGATGAACTGTCTGTCCTAGAAACGGTCATGGACTGACACGCCGCTCAAGCTCATCGAGGAGCAGATCCAGGCGCTCGCAGCCACGGCATGGAGGGACGCGTCCTATGAGATCTTCAAGGTCGGGATCCCCCGCACCCCAACCCACGGCCAGGAAGGCAGTGAAGAAAGCAGCGTAGGACCTGAACCTCGGTTGAACCCGGGTGTCAGGTGAATACCGTACTTGTACAACCGTTCCAATATTCAGACGTCAGACTTCATACCGCTCTCGGACCAGGCCTTGGCATCGGCCCATTCTTCCGCGGAGAGTTCATCGCGCAACTTATCGGGAACGTAATAGAACGCTCCTTTCCAATACTTTGCACACTCTTTGCAAGGTGGTCTTCCATTCGTGCCACCTCGAAAGTTCTTGGGTCTAATGCTACTGCCCCTGGTACACTGGGACATGAAATGGTAGACGGATCCGCTCAAGGAGTACCAGAAGGGCGGCCAGATGCCCAGGATGGTCATCGCTCCGGCGACCAATAGGACGGAGCCCAAGAGGGTCTTTCGATCCAAGAACGGAATACCGCCGGCAATCAACGTGTCCGTGACAGTCTCGGGGTCATACTGCTCGTATTCCACATAGCGGTCGAAGAAACGATGGACACCGCTAGCTGGTCCCACGCCTCTGAAGAACGTTGGGGATACGGAGCGCATGGGTCGTGACAGACGCTCCCTCGCTTCTTGCCGAATTGGGGCGTCCGGTGGAGGAGAGAGTACTCGCGTAAGGGGAAGCCGGTGTTCCTGGAGTACCTTCTGCGCCCTTCTTCGGAGCACGCCCCTCTCAATGTCTTCGACTTGCTTCTTGTTCAATGGATGTCCCTCTGCTGTCGCGTACCGAAGAAAAACTTGTGTCCTTAAGTGGGCCTGCCTCAGTCCGCCATGTCGTGTGCTACAAGTTCCTTCCTTCGAGCTGCCCGCACTGTAAGCAGAGGGACCCACCCTCAGCCCGGCAACGCCTTCAACATCCTCCGATCGATCAGCCGCCTCAAGTGCTTCACAACGCGCAACGCAAGAGGTCCATCCCTAACGAGCAAACCCAATTCGATGTTATCGTCCAGAGCCGCGGCAGTAAAGTTTGCTGAGGTGATGAACACGCTCTTGTCGTCCGCTACCACGGTCTTCGCGTGGAGCACGCCCCGAACCTCGGGATCGACGGATCTGGGATCGTAGTACACGGCCGGCCGCACGTTGCCGGGCCAGTCCTTCTGCCAAAACTGGACGGCAAACCGGCGGACCAAGGCGTCTTGGCTCGAAGTGTCCTTGTGACCGCGATGGATGTTGAGCAGCAGCTTCACCCTCAGCTCGGGAACATCCTCCATCCTCCGCGCCAGCTGTTCGAAGACCTGCGGACCGTCGAAGTACGCGAAGCTGACGGCCCATAGAGATCGCTTCGCGGAGGAGAAAAGCTGGTCGTAGACCCGGCGCGTGTCGCGGGCATGGAGGCCTGGAACCTCGGGGCCCGACCAAACAAGGTCGGGTTTCGGAACCGGCCTGGCCGCTTGGTCGAGGGCGCGGACCCAAGCGCCGGCGGCGCGGTCGGTCACGCCAAGGTCTGACAGCGCTTCAAGGGCGCTCAATACACCGGGGACGGGTTGCCCAAGGGCGGATAGAAGTTCCGGTGCCGAGTACGGTGCCCTCAACTCACCCGTACTCAACGCGCGCGCCAGCCGCTTGCGCAGATGTGCCGGCAGGATCGCGAGCGTGTCGATCACGCCCACCCCGGGTCGGGAAAGAACGCTGCGTCGCGCTCGTCGAGAGTCGGGACAACGAGAGCGCGATCCAGGTTGTCGTTCCACATCTCACAGGACGTCTCGGCAACGAGGACGCAGCCGTGGCAGGCAGCCCCGTGGAGCCAGCGTTCTTCAACGCTGCTTGCTGGCGAGTGCTGGGCACACACAGGATCATTAGAGCAGAGGCCGGCCGCCGCCAGCGCCTGCTCGATGTGGCCCCCGATATGGCGCGCCTGCTGCACGAGCCCGCCCAATGTCCCTTCGGCATCCGGGCTGGAGGTGTAGAGGAGAACGCCGTACAGCTCATTCTCGTCATCCACGTAGATGCGCTCTCGAATCGAAGCCGCAGGATATCCGCAGCGTGACGACAACGACTGCACCAGCATGTGCGACAGCGTGTGCAGCATCACATAGGTCCCCCCTGGGAAGTCCGGTGCATTCTTACGTTGCTCTCTCCAGTGGAGATAGCCGGTTTGCAGCGCCTTGGTCCGCCGAGCCACGCCAGCCCTTGCCTTCCATTTGCGAACGGCTGCCGCCGAAAAATGGAGAAGCACTCCCTCGCCCCTGTTTTCCACGGCCGGGAACCAAGCCGGGTCGATCGAGATGTCCGCTCGCTCGACCTCATCCCGATACTCGCCGTCGATGTCCGGCATCGGCGCTTCCAATCGCGTGAAGCCGCCGAGTGCGAGGACCTCGCGTAGCCTGTGAACCTGGTAGACACCCGACACCTGTTGACGAAACCCGTCAGTGCGGAGGTGATCCGGGAACTTCCGCGCGTGGAAGTTCGGGTCGATGGGCACATCGTCGCCGAACCCTTCCGGCACCGCGAGCATGGCCTCGATTTCGACTCCCTTCACAGACTGGTCGCCGAGCGGACCCTCGCGGCGTCGGTGAATGGCCTCCAGTATTTCGTCGTCATCGAACCCGGCCAAAGACTGGGCGATCTGTGGCAGCTTCCTGAAGATCGCCAGTTCGTCCAAGCTTTCGACTACCTCAAGCAGTTGCCACTGCTCCGCCACAACCAGGTCAATCTCCGCTGACTTTTCCGGAATCGACAGAGCACGGACCAACAGCGGGAAGTACGCGTTGGTCGCTGTCCGGATGAGCAGTCGGCTGCGCTGGTGGCAGTCTTCATTTGCGTTCGGCCCGAGCCATGGACGCGCCCCGGTGCATATCCCCAAGGTAGTCTTCGATATGTCATTGGCCTCCGTCATCCGGCGCGACTTCCCGCAGCTGCACCGGACACGCAGGTTGGCCAGTTCTCCGGTCGCGCCCGTCTCATCGAGCCACAGTTGACCGAGGCACTTCGTCGGGCCGCTATGAGCGAAGTCTTGCCATGGGAAGTCATCAACGTGTCCCTTCGGGCATGCCCTCACGAAGCGCGTCGCGACAACGGGGTTACCGTCGAACTTCCGCTTCTCGTCAAGATGCTTGCGGTGGACGAGCCTGCGGGAGCGGGGTTTGGTGGGAGAGGGGTCGCTGCCATCTCCGCGTCCCGATTCCTGCACCACGAACCACTCGGGAAAGCGGTAAGCGTCGATTCCCTTGGGGAACTTGAGCCAATACTGGGCCGGATCGGGTGTCGGAGGCACGTAGAGATACGGGTTGGCCACCCCGGTAATCCGCGAGAGCGTGCGCTGCACCCGGGGTTCATCCAGCCGTTCCAACGGCTGGTGCCAGTCGTCAACACCGGCGACGATCGCCGAGTCCTTTGGAAGGTCGATCAACGAGCCCGGACCGTAGGTCGTGATGACCTGGCTGCGGCGGATCTGGCCATTGGAGCTCGGATTCATGCCGGCTTCCCCGCGTCCTTGAGGTCTTTGACGTAGACATGCACCTCGGGCTCCACGTCCCGCAGAGAGCGGTTGGCACGGAACTTCCGATGGTGCTCCGTCTCGAAATCCTGGTCGAGCAGGTAGCGAAGCAATGGCTTGGCCGGCGGCTTCTCGTAGCTCTGGTATTGCAACGATACGCCATTGGCCCGGTAGTCATCGAGGATCTTGATCCACGAATCCAGCAGATCCACGACTCGATTCCGGACTGCGTCGACGGCCTCCTCCCGCTCGCTGGGATCATGGATGGGCTGGTTTTGCAGGCGTTCGGCGTAGGTCGCCTGGAGCCAATCTTCCAGTTCGGCGCGGGCTTGCTTGATGGCCTCGGCACCCCGGGCAGGGGTCAGAATCGGTTCCGAATGACGAGCCAGCGCAACGAGCGCGCCAGCGAAGCCGCGGTCGAGCGCCCGAGCCGAGAACGGTGTCACGGATGCCGGTTCGACGGAACGGTAGAAGGTCTCGTGGTAGTGACGGAAACGCTCGTAGTGCGATCGATCTCGCGGCTTGTGGATGTTGAGAAGCGTAACGACAAGACCCGGCCGGTCATCCGCGCGTCCGACCCTGCTGGTGGCCTGGATGTACTCGGCGTGCGTCTTCGGCTGTCCGTTGACCACCATGAGCCCGAGCCGCGACACATCCAGCCCGACCGAGATCATGTTGGTGGCCAGCGCACAATCTACCCTGCCCTGCTCGTGAAACCCACGCGCGAGTCGTTCGAAGGCCATGGCAACCTGGGCGGTGCTCACCCGGGAGGTTAGCTCCATGACTTCACTGTGGAGCGTGCGGTCGCGGAACAAACCTGTCTGTTCGCCCAAACGACGGCGGCCTCCCCTCCCCTTCAGGGTGTTTTGCACCTCTTCCTCGACGATTCGGCGCGCTCCCCCCAACTCCCTCAGGCTGTTGAAGTAGGCAAGCAGCGTCATATAGGGGTCGGCAGGGTTCTTCGAGTTCTTCCGGCCTCCCGCGCGAACGTAGTGCTTCTGCGCCGCACCCATGAGCGCCAGCATGACACGCCGCATGATGACTTTCGGGTTGCGGCCGGCTGCCGCGATGCCCAGGTAGCGCCGCGCCGGAACCTCGCTGGCCGGAACTGTGCCGGCGAAGAACGAATCCCGCCGATCCGGCCCCGGAGGCGGGAAAACTCGAGTGTCCGCGCGGGCAAAGACGGCCTGCACCTGATCCCGAGCCTGACGCGCGGTAGCTGTGGACGCGACGATCTTTGGCTTACCTACCTGGTGCGTCCCCTTGGCGGAACACAGCCCGCCGATGGCTGTCTCGTAGAGGCCCATCATGGTCCCCAAGGGGCCGGTGATCAGGTGGAGCTCGTCCTGGATCACCAGGTCGGGTGATAGCAGCGGCGAATCGAGCCGTGACCCGCGGCCGGGGTCGACGGCGCCGTAGAACCCTTCCGAGTCGTATCGTTCGGCCCCGCCGAGCAGGGCACCCGAAGGACCCTCCCAAGGGAGAGCCGCGAACTTGTCCACCGTCGCAATCAGGAAGGCGGGAAGCCTCCTTTAAAGGGGCTCGTCCACTCCGAGGATGGGAAGCGAACGATCGCCGGAGAAGTCGCACTCGAAGTTGGTGCACACGACCCGAAGATCCCGCGGACGATCAGCGTCCGGCAGCAGGGAAAACGAGTCCGCGGTGAAGTGCGTGCCGCACCAGGGGCAGCTCTCTACCGGGATCGGCGAGGGATTGTACCCCGGGTTCTGCTGGTACCTGACCGTCTTCGAACGAGCGGTATCGGTCCGGCCGTCGCCCTTCCGGCCCATCCTGTTCGGAGTCGCGGCCTTGCCGACCCAGAGACCGATCTCGAACGGCCATTCGCCGTATCGGCCTGGGTTGTCGACGCGTTCGAGTTCAAGTGCACACACCAGCCCAGCGGCACGGGACAGCTGGTCGAGCGTGAGCAGCCTCAGCGTGTAGCGCATGATGACGCTGACCCCTGCCCCGGCGTGCCCCGCTTGCGCCGGATTTCGCAGCCGCCTGAGGACCATCGCGAAGGCTGCCAGACCTAGATACGCCTCCGTCTTGCCACCACCCGTCGGGAAGAAGAGCAGATCCACGGTTTCACGGTCCGGATTCTCCGAATCGGCCATTCCGGCAAGGTTAAGGAGCATGAACGCGAGCTGGAACGGGCGCCACTCCGGGTCGTCCTCGGCGATGCGGCGCGAGAGGGCCCGTCTGACCGCGCGGTTGGCCATGCGGAAGGCGTCAAGCACATCGGGGGCGGCCACGAGCACGTCGACACCTCGTTCCATTCGGTCCGAGGCGTATCGGGCCTGGTGGAGGAGTACTTCGGCGGTGGCCCGGTGCCTCTCGTCGAGTTCGGCTACGGCTTCCCGTCCCAACTCGATCCAGCGTCGGTACTCGGACACGAGGGGCGACAGCGCACCCCGCACCGCCGGGCCATCAGGCAGACGGCCCAACTGCCGCATGGATAGCTCAACTCCGGGAACGGGACGCGGCTTCGTGGCTTCGACCTGCGAGCTACCGATCCACTTCGTGCGGACTCGGCGGCATACACCGCCTTCGACCGTCCAGTCGGCCGAAACACCATGCCCCGTGGCGTAAGCGGGCGTGTCGGCGTAGTGCAACTGGCTGACTTTGTCGTCCCAGTTGGGAGTCTGCTGTCCGGAGAGGTCGGGACGGGGATGGAAAGGACGATTGCACTCGACCGAAAGGCGTGTCTGAAAGGCGTACGTTTCGTCCGAGTCGTTGGAGTCTTCCGCCAGTGCGCGCTCGTTCACGAGGAAGACGGAAATCGCACGGGTGCCGGGTTCAATCTGGCCCCGGAGACGTTCCGTGGGGATTGGACGTTCCGTCGTGTGTAGGACAAGACCATCGGAACCGGGTACAGGGTCAACCGCTGGAGAACCGCTTCCGTGCAACCGGACTGTGACCGTCTCGGCTCTCGGAGCCCGTTGCCACCCCTCAATTTGTCTTCCCGCGTGGTTCTCCCGCTTCGCCCTTCGGTAGTCTCCCCAGTCAATAGTGACCCGGATGGCGGCGGCGGCGGGCGGGACCAAGAAGCTGAGTCCCATCGATGACGGGAAGAAGCGCCGTTTGGCCCGCTTCCCCTGTTGCGTGGACTCCTCGGCCAAGCCCGCGCGCTCCGTTACCTCCGAGTGTAGCTCGTCGTCTGCATCATCATCTGCTCGCTCCGAAGCGGGTGTGCCAGAAGGTACCAGGAAACCTGTGAGATACCACACGGACGGGCGTTCCCAGCCGGGGAGAAACTCGCCGGCGTGCTCGCCGCCCGGGCCCGGACCAATCAGGTCGAGGTGGAGGGCGTGGGTCAGTGCGGCACGGATGTCCTCGGAGGTCGTGTATCCGGTGCTGTTTGGTTGAGCACTCACGGATTGCGGTCCTCCCTGCTGAGTAAGGATAGGGCACAAAGGGTCGAAGAATCGATCATCGGTGTGTCATTCGAAAGGTTGGGAGGTGGCTACCGCGTCGCGTCACGGCGTTCCTCGTCGGCGCGCTGGGCGTTCATTTCCATCAGGCGGGCAAGAACCTCGTCACGAACGTGGTCTGGCCAACGATAGCGATAGGGCCTCTTTTTTCTGGGACTCCACTCCTCATCATCGATGGGGTAGTCGAGAAGATACTGGCATCCCGTTGGGACGTCGGTCCACCCATAGGCGTCGAGGACGACTCGGTCCAAGTCCTCGTGGAGAGCACGAAGATTGGCGATGTCCGGATCGTCGTCTTCGGGGTCGTGGAAGCGGTTGTAGGTTTTCGTGAGGCCTTGGTTGTTCCTTGCCATGAGGTCAGCGCGGAAGTTGTAGTAGGCTTCACCAGCGACTTCGAGCGTGGGATCGGTGGTCCAGTTGCGCGGGAATGGGAAGGTCTCGAAGACATCGGAAGGGGTGTAGGTGAGGCGATCTTCCAAGGTTGAGCCGAAAAAGCGCGCCCAGATCTCGTGAGGCCGGGATTGCAACGCACAGAATACAGCGTATTGAGTAAACGGGAAGATATTGAGGCGCTGCGAGTAAACCATACCTGTGGGCAAGAACGCAAATGGGGCGTACTGGCTCACTTGTGAGATCGCCAAGACACGGTCTAGATCGGCAATCGCACCGTAGAGTCCTGGACGTTTCTCGGCATACTGCCACCACCGTTCACGGAGCGCCTTGCGCTTCTGCCGATCACGATCCGGTTTGACTTTCTCCCTGACTATCGACAGCAATTCTGGCCAATCCTCCGCTACCGGGTCTGGGTAGTCAGAAGGAACCGTCCCTTGGCGTAACCACTTCAAACGTTCGTCCCCGCTCGCATTTCGCCATTCCTTTTCCAGTCTGGCCCGAAGCAAAGGATAATCCCAAAAACTGATCACGTAACGATGATGGCTGTGAGTGGGACTAGTGTTGAGTTCCTGGCCGCCAATGTGCGGAAAGATCACATCGGCATTCCGAGGATTCGTCAGGGTGAGCTGATGCATCTCGCCTAACGGAGTCGCGATACCCTTGGCATCTGTGTCGTCGAAGGTGAATCCCATTCCCAAGACAATACTGCCTTGGAAACTCTGCCTAGCGTTGGCCTTGAGCCTAGCCGGATCATCGTGGCCACCAGCGTGGAATAGGAATGCGGTGATCTCTTCGACAGGCCTGCCATCGAGCCATTTCCGTATCGGTAGCTGCCCCTTCGCAACGTGCACGACGCTCACGGTCACGGCGGCCAACCCTGGCCACTTGACTCGAGTTCGCGCCCGATAGATTTCGCCGCCATTCAGACAGATCCACCGCAATCCTGTCGAACGCGTGTCTCCTTGGCCGATCGTGTTCGTTGCAATGAGACCAAACGTTCCCTGTCGACGAAGCAAATCGTACGCGCGCCGATAGAAGTGTGCGACCAGATCCGAGTTCCCGTGGCTCCCTTCGTGGAGCTGCTTCAGCCACCGCGGGTAGTTTGAAACGTTCGAGACAGCCACCGTGTTCTTCCCTCCAAACGGAGGGTTCCCCACAACCGCGTCAAATCCCGGATTGTCGCGGTCGAAGACCTCGGGAAACTCGATCTCCCAGTGGAACGGGGCGAGCGGTGGATGGCCGTTTCGCTTGTCTGTGAGTCGCTCTCGTTGGACCGTCGTTTCGCGGCGCTGCACGGCTGCCAGATGCTCCAATCTCCGCCGGTTCCGCGCGGCAGGCTTCGCCTCCGAGAAGAATGCTTCGACCGCGAAGTCACCATAGAATCGGACCTCTGCCAGCACCCTGTCCGCTTCCCGCCACATCTCTTCCAGTTCCCTTTGCGGCACATCCCGCGCGGCTCTCCGGATTTCACCGCGCCACACCTGTGCGTCGTCCACCGCATCGTCTATGCGCATGCCCAACTCCGGTTGGAACACACCCCTGCTCCATGTGAACGCTGCTATCTGTCTGCGCTTGAGTCCCACCAGCGAGTCCCCATCCCGGAGCGCATGGTCTACGAAAGTCAGTGGCTCGTTCTTGGCGAGGGTTGCCAGCCAAAGAGACATTTTTGCGAGGATGACAGCCATCGGATTGCGGTCCACGCCGTAAACGCATCGTTGTGCGACCAGACGACGTGCGAACACGAGTTCGTCTTCGGCGGTTGGGATGTCCGGGCGGCCGCCGTGGACTTTCCATGCTCCCACGAGCTTCTCTGCCAGTTGACGGCACGTCTCGACGAGAAACGCCCCGGATCCCATCGCTGGATCGCAGATCTTCAGATCAAGCAATTCGAAAGGCGTCGGAACATTCGTGTTTCCTAGCCGATCCAGAAGCGGCTCCAAGGCCTTCTTGACAATCGGTTCAGTCAGTGCCCGGGGCGTGTAGTGTGACCCGGAACGCCGCCTTTCGTCACTCGGTTGCAGGATCAATGCACCGCGGGGCACCAAGTCAGGGGTAGCTGCGGTATCGACAACCTTCGCCAACGCCGCGTGCAGGTCCGTCACGTTCGTCGCCTTTCCAAGCGGCTTGGTCACGGCCGCTGTCAGCTTCCGCTCAGTACGGTCCTGCACCCATTTCGCCCGTGCACGAGGTCCCACATCCGCCAGTTGCTCCAGGTCAACCGTCGTCGACGCGCCGCCTTTCTTCTGGGCCTTGATCGCCACCGATCGCCCGGTCGCGGCCTCCAATCGGAACCCCATCATTGTCTCGTAGACGGATCCGATCTGCTCCACGTCGAGAGCCCGATAGGAAATCCGCTCGCCATCCAGCACCAGGAGCTTGTCGAGGACACGGTAGACCGTCCCGTCGGGTACCAGCGGTGGCTCGATTGCCTGGCTGACCTGCGGTGCGCCGCTGCCATGCCATCCCTCTAGGAAGGGAAAGCGGCTCGGATTGAAGAGATCGCCATGCCGGCGGGGCAACCGCATCTCACCTGATGTCGCCCCGTCGTGGACCATGCGGAAGAGCACCAGAAACTGCGCCCAAGCGCCGTAGCGGTCATCCATCGTGTCAGGGTACACGCCGGCATCCTCCCGAAGGCGCTCGTACAGTCCCCCGATCGAGTAGTGTTCGACGAACCTGTCGTCCCGTGAAAGCATGTCGCGCTCCTCCGCGTAGAGGAGGAACACCAGCCGCAGCATGACGGTGAGCAAGGCGCGGTACACGTTGTCGGGATCTTGCTCGAGTTCGTGCTTCAAGAGCCTGCCTTGCGACTTCTGGTGGGCCGACTGGAATCCCCGCAGCAGCTCGTAGAGTCCGTGCAGCACTTGCTCAGCCAGACGTTCGCTAACGACGTTCTGGTACTTGCGGCTGGCTTCCAGCAGGCCCGCCAAGCGCTTCTCTTGGGGCAAGGCCAAAAGCCTTGTCTCGGAGAGCAACAGGCGCAGCGCTGCACAGAGCGGTCGCCCCGCCGTGGGCAGCATGTCGTTCACCCGGAAGTCCATCCACCCGGAGCTTTCTCCGCGAGGAGCCGAGATCAGACGAATGACGCGACCGTCGAAAAGGATGCCCGCAGGGACCCCCGCGCCGCGAAGAAGACGCTCTAAACGACCGTGGGGTGACGCTTCCAGGCCACCCTTTACCACCACTCGATCCAATTCGGTCTCGGGATCTACGACTTGAACCAGCAGTTGCCAAGGCGGGTCTCCGCCAGTGGGATTCCGCTCTTTGACCGCGAAATTGGGGTGGAGCGTGCCGCCGTATTCGGGTAGTGCGAGTTCGAGTTCTGAGGGGATTGGTGAGCAATCCCCTCCCGCATATCCCTGGGGCGAGAAACTCCAGTTCAGGACGGCTCTAGCGAAGCCTTGGAAGTCGTGCAGAAAAGGCTCAGGCTCCCGGTCGAGTCCGAAAGACCGTTCTTGGACGCACTCCCGGAGCAGCCGCTGGCCTTCGATGTCTTGCCGGTTCAGAATCGCGCCTGCCTGAACGAGCGCGTGGGCAGAGACAACCAATCCGGTCGGCTGGATGAAGCCGAGCCACTCCAGGTGATCCCTAACCTAGGGGGAGGGTTTCTTTGCCATCGTAACTACCCGGTCTCCGGCCAGAGATACACGAGACCCACGGGCTCCACTCGGCTGGCGCGGACACGGTAGAAGCGGCGGATTCGGTCGGGTTCTCTCACCAAGTCCCGCTCGAATTGACCCAGCCGATTCCGCCACGAGCGCTTGTTGGCCTCAAGCTGCCGTTTGTCAGCCGCGTCGAGATCCAACGCGAGCTGCGTAGTTTGGGCCTCATGCCTCGCGAGCTCGGCTTCCACTCGATCTCTTTGGCGCGACAAGGTCTCGTGTAGCTCCTTCGCTTCCCGCTCGCCTCGGTCGCGCAACTTCTGGGCAGCGCGCTGCGCGAGTTCACTTGCCCTAGGTTCGAGTTGTGGCCGCAATTCCGCAACATCCCGTTCTGCAGACGCGAGGAGCCGGCGGCGGACGGTTTCGCTCGGCTGTGAACGACGTCCTGCTTTGAGCAGCCGATCCAGGAGAGCGAGCGTTCGCCGCTCCGCGTCAAGCGCGTAGCGAGTGAGCGGCCCGCTCCGGCGATGGGGCTCCTTCCAGGGGGCCGTGACCGTGACGATCTCCTCGTGCAGTCGCTCCGCACGTTCCCCATAGAGGGATAGCCGGCCCAGAAGCACGACGCGACGCACCGAGTCGGCAACATGCGCCAGACATGCGCGCGAAAGGTCATGATGGACGAACCCCTGGGCGCGGAACCGGGCAAGCAGCCGCTGGGCCACTCGCTGCTCCAAGTGCAGGTGGACCACATCCTCCGTCAGTTCGCCCGCATCTTTGAACACGACGGGTCGGATCGGTGCCTCTTTCCTCCACTCCAAACGCTTCTGGCCTCGCTTGATGGGCACTCGAAGCGTGTCCAGCGTGGCGGCCCACGACGGATCCGACGCCACTCTGCCGTCCAGTTCTGGAAACCGCCACACACTTCGGCCCCTCTCGTCCCGTTCCTGCTTCAGGCGCCCAGCGCGTTGGATGCTGAGAGAGCAAGACAGGGCCCGGCGGAACGCCTCCGGCTGAAACCGCACCCAATTGCGCGATCGCTCGAGCAGGTGGCGACATTTTTCGATTTGCACTTGCAGGGCTCGCTGTCGCTCGCGGACCGGTTCGAATTCTTCGGCGACGACTCGCTTTCTGTCGGCGTTGAGGTCCAGGTTCTTGAGTTCGGTGGCCAGCGCCGCCGCGTCACGCCGCCGGATCCCGCCCTTGAGCCGTCTGCCGATATCCTCGTCGATCACCTTGCCCAGGCTGCCGAGTTCGCGACGGATCGTCCCGGTCTTTCGGACTAGGACCTCGAGCACTCGGTCCTCATGGCGCTGAGGCAGTTTGAAGTAGTGGCAGCGGACGACGTCGACGGGCTGCAGCTTCCGATCGATGCGCCCGTTGCGCTGCTCGATCCGGCCGGGGTTCCAGGGAAGGTCGAAATGGAACAGATCGGCGCAATGCGCCTGAAAATTGAGTCCCTCCCGGGCGGCATCTGTGGCAAGGAGGATCCGTAGCGGATCCCGGTCTGGCGGAGTGTTGAAACGGCGTTGGACCTCCTTGCGGCGCGGCCCGCTTGTCAACCCATCGATGACCTCGATGCGCTCGTCGGCTCGGTCCGTGCCCTCGATCGCGCTCTCCAGAGCCTTCTTGAGGAATCGCTTGGTTCCCTCGCGGTTCTCGGTGAAAACCAGCACACGGCGGTCGTTCCACTGGGGCAGCTCGCCCACGACCGGGAGTCCATAGGCTGGCAGGCCTGGACACAGGTTTTCGCGGATCCAATCGATCAGACGGTGTGTCTTGTGGTCCGGCTGGGTGCGGGCGACCTCCGCCACCTCCTGCATCCGGTCCAAGAGGCGGAGTTCTTCCTGCCAGATCTGCTCAGCGGTGGCATCCTTCGGGAGTTCGCCCTCGGCCTCGCGGTTGGCAGCCTCGATCTGGAGTTCCTCTTCGGCTGCTTCGGTCGCCTCGGCGTCGGCGGCCAAGTCGCGATCCTCTTCGGACTCGGTGCCCGCCCCTGCGCCGTCGGGGAAATCGTCGTCGGCTCCGGTGGTCGTGAGAAAGCCGGCGTCCACGCTTGCACGCCGGTCCCTTACGGCTTGGACCTTGATCGCTTCAGCTTCCTTGGCCCAGTGTCTCTCTACGGTCTCGCGGTGCCTCTTCAAGCTTCGGGCGAAAGCCTCGATCGAGGAAAGCAGGCGCTGTTGCAACCCCACCACGAGGAGCCCTGCGGCGGCCCGGCCACGCGCGGTCGCGTTCGCAAAGCGGCGGTCGCGCAGGTTCCGGTAGTCGTCGAGCAAACGGGACAGCACGAGTTCGGGGGCATCTTCCGGCAGCCCGTCGATGATCACGGGTTTGACGTCGCGCTTCGGGAAGCCCCCCACCTCCGCGCGGATGTCCTCCTTGAGGCGCCGAACCATCACGGCTTCCAAGTCCGCCTTGCCCCTGATCTTGACGCCCCGTGTGAACCGATGCGGATCAAGCAGCTCCAAGAGCGTAGAGAAGCTGTTCGAGTGCCCGTTGTGGGGCGTGGCTGATAGGAACAGCCTGTGCTCGAAGCGGTTGCAAAGATCGCGCACCGCGCGCGTGAACTTGGACTCGATGCCGTAGCGGCCTCCGTGACTCGGAGCAGCGTGGTGCGCCTCGTCGAGGACCAGCAGGCTGCCGGGGCGCATCTCTCCCAGCCACGCCCGCATCGGATCGGCGTAAGTGGGGTCGGCAAGCAGCCTGTGGGAGACCAGGAAACGGCTGTGTGTCGACCACGGGTTCGTCCCGAAGCCGCGCTCGCGTCGAATGCGGGCAAGGTACTGGCGATCCAGAATCTCGAAGATGATTCCGAAACGTTCCTCCATCTCCGCCTTCCACTGCTCAAGCACGGAGGGCGGCGCAGCCACGACGATGGTTCGGACCTTACGGCGCAGGAGTAGTTCGCGGACGATCAGCCCGGCCTCGATGGTCTTCCCCAAGCCCGTGTCGTCCGCGATAAAGAGGTTGACCCGCGGGAGCCGCAAAGCCTTCCGCAAGGGCTCCATCTGGTATGCCTCGATCTTGATGCCGGCCCGGAATGGGGCCTGAAACAGAGACGGATCAGTGGCTGTCGTGCAGCTCCAGCGGAGGGTGTTGAGGAACGCAGCGAATTGATCGGGCCGGTCGAAACCGCGCTCACCAAGGTCGGACCAAGGCTCGTCGTCGAGGATGGCGCGGTCGAGTTCGTACTTCCAGAAGACCTCCAGCTCCTGGCCCTGGGCGTCGTCATCCGCGCAGGCGAGGCGGATGCGGGAGGATTCGCCGGGGTTGGGGGCCGGCGTGACATCCTCGACGAGCCAGCGGCGGGTGCGGACGCGGACCATCTCGCCGATGCGAGGATCGCGTTCGGGGAGGTCGGGGTGGGAGGAAGAGGGGGTGAGCACCGTGGGAGAAGGCATGTCTGGAGTCTTGGTTCTACCGGTGGTGTCCGTATCGATCCTTGTGGAGGCCGACGCGCAAGGATGGTGGAACGCTGGGTTACCTGGCAAGCATCCCGTGGCGCGGGTGAGCTTGGTGGCCGACGATGCGAGCGGCGAGTCGGGCTAGAGCTCGGCAATCATTGGGCGCAACACGCGATCAAACGCCTCAAGGTGCCTCAAGAGCCAGGCATGGAAATCGGACCATGCATTCCGGTCAGACAGATCGATGGTTCGACGCACAAGGATACGGCACCTCTGCTTCTCCGGCGTCTGGTCCCATGCAGCTGGGAACCCGAACGCTTTTTCGATCTCACGCTTCCGTCTCCTCAGCACTTCGAAGTGTCGGTATGCATCCTTGCTACCGACGATCAACTCTACTCGTAACTCGTTACTCTCGTACGTGTGGTCGTGGGCGTTCCAGAACGCCGCGACTGCTAGGACTTCGAAGTGCGTGCGACCGATCGCGAAACCAGTGCAGTAGTGCGGTTTCGGCTCCCGGGAACGCAACGTCGTCGAGTTGTTCTCGAGAAATGCCTTGAATTCCCTCCAGAATTGCAAGTAAACCTGCTGGTTTTCTGTGATTTGCTGCTTGTGCTGAGTCCGTTCAGTCTGCCCCGACGCTTCACCTCGACCGATCAACTCCGCCGGCGCCGCGTCGAACACCGAAAGATCGGACTCCGAAATCCACGCGGGTGCGAACTTTCGCAACGCTTCGGCCATTACTGGCGTGAGGCTGTAGCGGCTCTGGCCTTCGCTGTCTTCGGCGGTGTCCAACAGCATTTCAGCACCGGGTTTATTCGCTGCTCCGAAACCAGGGGTCTTGTTCACTCGCTTCCCCAGCGCACCCATGATGCCGCCAAGAGTTGACGATTCCCTGGCCATCTGTCCAACTAGCTCGGTCGCCGTCAAACCACGTGGGCCAGCTCT
This sequence comes from Gammaproteobacteria bacterium, assembly GCA_028819075.1. Classification (NCBI taxonomy): domain Bacteria; kingdom Pseudomonadati; phylum Pseudomonadota; class Gammaproteobacteria; species Gammaproteobacteria bacterium. The sequence goes on along the minus strand of JAPPMM010000023.1, from coordinate 39,712 downwards.
GACGAGCGCCTGGTACAGCTCACGTTGACCGCGCGGCACGGTCCGGCGAGTCAGCACACGAAGACAGTCCTCAACCGTAGCTTCCTCTTCAGCGACGACGCGATCAGTAAACCTCGTCTCGCCAATGGCCCGTTCGAACCAGATGATCGCCGCCCCGCCGGAAAGATGGTCGACCGTCTCAATTTCGCGACCGTGCTTGAGGCCGTTGCGGTACCGGCGGAGGGACGTGGCGTGGCGCTCAAATTCACCGCGGCGCGTGAACACGGGCTCGAGGCTCGGCCACACGTTCCGCTGCAGGATGATCTGGGCGTAGTCGGAGAAGTCACAGAAATCGAGTCGATCGCGGTGGGTCACTTGAGGGGCACCGTCGCCCCGAGGATGGAGCATCTGTTCCAGTTGCAGCCTCTTGTGTACACCCGCTCGGATGTCCGGCGGTATGAGTTGTCGCCAGTACCTATCACCCGCCATCTCATGTAGGAACTCATCAATCAGATCTCGGAGGGCAGTTTCGAGGCGATCCAGTCGTGCGTTCTCCTGGCCAGCAACAAACCCCTCATCGGCTTCGACTACGGCACCTATCGTAGAATGGACGCACCGGCGCACAATCTCAGCCCGGAGTGCGCGTTCGCGCGCAGAGAGGAAGCGGTCGTAGTTGTCTTCGCGCATGGCCTTGATGGCCGAGTCGTCGATGAAGTGGCTCGCCAGGACTTCACGCACGCGTTCTCGACCGAGGTCCGCCTCCATCTCCGCGAGATATCTGGATGGGCGCTTTGCGCGGATGACCCGCCGGTTGGTATCGGCACTGATGAGGGTCCGATTCAACACGGTGTTCTGCTGATCTGCTGCGACCTGCGAGGTCCTGAGGAACGCCTTCGGAAAGATGTGGTGGTGGTCGAGGTCGTGTAGCTCGATTGATTGACCCGTGAAAAAGTCCTGAGCGCCGCGAAGCGCGACCAAACAGAGGATCCCCCGGTAGGCCGCACCCGAACGAACGTTCGTCAGCTCCCGCTTGACTTCGTCCTGGTGCGTCGGCACAGCTTCGGGAACGACCCTGTCATCTCCGATCCACGCCTTGACCTGGCTCACGTCTCGGTAGCTCTTGGATTCCGTAGAGCCCCCGTAGCGTCCGCGAAAAACTGAACTCCAGTACCAGTGGTCGATCTTGTCGTAGGCCGCTGCAACTGACGCGGGCAAGTTGTCCACATGGTGTAGCATCAAGGCGAGCGGCGTCACCATCGTGGAGTATGGCGCACTGACGCGCGGGACCATGCCGTATCCACCGGAGGCCGTAGACTGTAGGCGCTCGAGCGCGGCTTCGATCGCGCCCGTAGCGCGATGCCAATCCTCCTCGAAGGACGCACCATCCAGGAGAATCAGATCCTTCCGCTTGCATTCCTTGCCGCGAAGCAGCGCGAGTACCTGAAGGGCGAACGTGGGATAGCGCTCGCTCTTGAGATCCGACACGGCAGCGAGACGAGCGTGCTCTTCTATCGCGTTGTCCCAGAGGTCGCGAAGCGCAATTCCATCTCCCCACAAACGAGCGGTGAGAAGCTCGAACACTCCGAGGCGTTCACCGGTGCGGTTTATCCTCTCGAAGACCTCGACAACCATCGGGAGTGGTGTACTCTGGGGTAGCGAGATTACCGCCACCTGGAAGTTCAGGAATCGCTTCGCCGAAGCCGTGAGTTGGTCCAGCCGTTGCTTGTCTAACCGGTCAGTTTTTGTCAGGTAGTCACGATAGCCGCTGTGCCAATCCATCCAGGCTTCCCAACTCCTTAGAGCACTGAGTGCCATGCAACTCTCACGGTATTGCCGGTCAGGTTGGTCGAAGAGAGCGGGCACCGACTTCTGGTAGGCCGGGAGGCTAAACACGGCTTCGTCCCATCGCTCGTTGATGGCTGCCTCGATGTTCAGGAAGAAGCGATACGGGAAGGACGTGCCCTTGAGGTTGATGTCGGGACCGTAGAGCGCGTAGTGAATGCTTGTGACTCGTTGCTGGCCGTCCAGAATCATCGTCGCCGGGTGTGGCACAGAGTCCTCGACGCCCTCAATGATGCGAGGCCTGAAGGGTACGTTGTCAGGGACCACGTTGAGGGTCAGGAGTGAACCGATGAAGTATTCGTTCAGGACGCTGACCACCAACTCCTCGATCTGCCTTCGGTTCCAGATGAACGACCGCTGGAACTCCGGGAGAACGACTCTTCCCTTGCGCGCGTCGCCGACGATGTCGATCAGGGAGTCCTTCGTGGGATGCATATCGGTCCGGGCCGGGTGAGGTCGCTACGGAAGAGCGGGACTGATAGTGGTCGTGTCTGCCGGGTGGTCGCAAGCCCGGGACCTCACGAGGCTATGCGGTGCCGAGACGCGGTCCGCGTCCGGGCCCACCCGCGAGTGGTTCGACCGCGCGCCGCCGTATATCGAAGTCGAGGAAGATGCGGTCGAGATGGGCAGCTACCGGCGCGTTCCGACGTTGCTGTTGGCGCCCGGAGCGAAACCCTCACGTAACGTCAGGGTTGGGCAGCTTCCTCGGCCATGTTCACCCATCCTCCCCCCCGACCGGCGAGATCTCGTCCAGAGAGATCGCGGGGGAGTCTCATACGGCAATCGCCTCATCCCTCACGTAGTCCAATCTGATCACGCCGGGGACAACGTCGACAGCAAAGTGGCAGCGCACCGCGTCCCGGACCATTTCCTTCAGGTCCTCCCAGTCCTCGCCCTGCGTGAAGAAGCCGTGGCCGAGCGCCCGGGCTTCGTATCCGCCTTCTGGGGCGTCGGCTACCTCAAAGATAATCTCGTTGTAGTCCATCTTCTCTCGAGCACCGCGTCGAGGCGGCGAAGAAAGGTCGTGGAACGTGCTCTCCACGATCTGCTCACCCATCCCCCATCCGCGCGACGACCTCCTCGGCCGTCCCGCAGTCGAGAACCACATCGCCGATCACCAGCATGCGATCCGGGGCGGACGGACTGCCAAGGACCGGTGCAAGAGTCTCGGCATCGCCCGGATCGAACTTCTCGGCGATGAGTCCTTCAACGAGTCTGCGTTCCACCTCCGTCCAACCCTGCTCGAGTCCTTGTTGCATGCCCGCCTCGATGCCCTTCCGCCAACCGTCCTCGACGCCCCAGCGTCGACCTCGTTCGAGGCCCTCGTTGAACCACTGTTCATCGATTTCCTCGTCCAGTTGCCGTGACTGCTCGAATACCGTCAGAATCGGCGCGGCCGGCTCGCCCAGGATTCCGGGTTCCCGCGTCCCTCTCGCGAAATAGAGGTGCGGCGCAACCACCAAGTGGACCCACTTCCTGAATCGGTCCACAAGTTCCGACGCGTCCGTTTGCGCGACCCACTCCGCCACCGACTCGGCCAGCTCTTCCAGCTCCTCGGCGGAGTCGACCGCATCGAGGTCCCGGATGTCCGCGAACTTGTTGTGCGTTGGCAACTGCGTGATGGCCCTGACGCGCTCCTCCTCGGAAAGCCTGTTGAGCACCGGGACAAAGTGGACGGCTGCGGCGGCACCGATCCTTCGCGCGACCAGCCACGACACCAGCTCGCGTTCGCCCGCCATCCGACCCCGCTCGACACCTTCCTGGATTCCCAGTTCGATGCCCTCCCGCCGACCTCGCTCGAAGCCCTCACGCCGACCCTGTTCGATGCCCTTCTCGAGCGATTGCCGTCTCCCTTCCTCACGCCACTTCTGCACTCGATCGATCAACGTCATCCGCTCTCTCTCTCCCCAACGGGATTCCGGGTTAGATTCCAAGACGTTGGCCAAGGGTGCCTCGGCCGGCAACTCGTTTGCTTCGTGCGATTTGTGGGAACCCACCCGCAGCACGACAAGATCGACGCCTCCCAGTCCAGGAATCCAGGATGACGATCAGACCCATCAGTAGCGAAACCGACTACAATGAGGCGCTCGCTGAGATCGACCGCCTCATGGGAGTCGCCGCAGGAACGCCGGAGTCCGACAAGCTGGAAGCCCTGGTGACGCTCGTCGAACGGTACGAATCGGAGCACTGGGCCATCGAGGCTCCCGATCCGATCTCGGGAGGCCTGGCATAACCCGCACGTAACGTCAGGGTTGTCCTTCGACAAGTCACTTGTCCCGTAACCCCGCCGGGATGTCTCGCCGCCCGTGCAGAACGCGCCACACATCGACGACCTCGCTCGCCATCATGTAGAAAACGACATGCGGGTGCGCCTTGACCGGCCAAGAGCGCAGCCTCGGCAAGTTCAATTCCTGACCATAGCGGGGAGACCCGGAATCCGGGTGGTCGGCGAGCTGCCGGAAGGCTCCTTCAAGGGCATCGATGAACCCGAGTGCCACCTGCGCTCCCGCCTCTTCCAGATAGCGGGCGACCACCTCGTCCACATCCCGTCGGGCTGACGCCCGCAGGACCACGGACCTCGGCGTCATTCCTTCGAGTGGCGGCGAACCCCGGTGCGCAGTGTCTCGAAGTAGGTGGTGTCGGCGAGGACCGAGAGTGGAGACTCAGCGCCTTCCAGCAGGAGGCTGCGAAGGTGCACCCGATCTCGATCGTCGCGAATAAGTTCCCGGATGTACGCGCTGCAGCTGCCGTAGCCGCGGCCCGCCACCTGCTCGTCGACGAACGTCTTGAGTTGGGCGGGCAGGGAGATGTTCATGGTGCTCATGCTCAGAGGATATGAGGTTTGGCAAGAATTGGCAACCCCGGATGGCGTCGCCCTTCGCCCTGTGCATCGCCAACCGCTACGGCTAGCTTGCTGTGCACATCGAACCCCACTCGACCGACCCGGAAAAACATGCTCACGTCCTCTCCCGCGCGCCCCCTCCGCACCCTCATCCTTCCCCTCGCCCTCACATTGGCGGCCTGCGGCGGCGACGAGAACGGGCCGGTCGAAGTCGAACTCCAGGACCCCGCCCAGATCAGCTACGCCTCGTCCCTGGGCGTCGACCTCTCCGCGATGGATCGCCAGTCTTCGGGGCTCTACATCCGGGACCTTGAGGTAGGCGAGGGCGAACCCACGGTCTCTGGCGATGTCATGGTCGTTCACTACGACGGCTGGCTCAACGACGGGACTCTCTTCGACTCCTCGCACACTCGCAACCAGCCGTTCGCCGTCCCGACCGGCGCCGGCAGGGTCATCGACGGGTGGGAGGAAGGGCTCCCGGGCATGAGGGTCGGCGGCGTCCGCCAACTCGTCATCCCCCCGCAACTGGCCTACGGCACCCAATCCCCGAGCCCCCTCATCCCCGCGGGCTCGGTGCTGATCTTCGAGGTCGAGCTGCTGGAGGTGAACCCGGGGTCGTAGCGGCCTCTACTCTTTCCGCGTTCGCTCCAGGCCTTCCGGATGTCCGGCGTCTCGACGGCCGACTTCCCCGTTGGAGGGATTCCATGACGTCCATTGGCAGTGTCGCTCCCCTCCGGCATGTGCTTCTCCTCCTTCCGGCTCTGATTCTCGCCTGCGGAGACATGGGAACGGTGGTCGAGGCACCTCCGCCGGTACCCACGACGCTGGCAATCACACCTCCTTCCGCCGTGCTGGCTTCCCTCGGGCAGACCGTCCACTTGACTGCGACCGTCCGCGACCAGACCGGCGCTCCCATGACCGGCGTCGCCGTCAACTGGGCAAGCAGCGACGCAGGAATCGTCACTGTGGACGCTTCCGGAGTCGTTACGGCGGTCGGAAACGGAGCTACCAACGTGACCGCCACCGTCCGGGGCGGCGGGGCTTCCGGGAGTGCGGCGATAGCCGTTGAACAGCAGGTCGCCGAGGTGCGGTTGACCCCGGATTCTCTGGTTCTCCGGGCGATCGGCACCACGCGGCAGATGTCGGCAGAGGTCATCGATGCGAACGGTCATTCGGTGGCGAATGCCGGAGTCGCCTGGGAGTCGAGCGATGAAGCGGTAGTTACGGTCAGCCGCGACGGGCTGGTCACGGCCACGGGCAACGGCAGCGCTCAGGTAACGGCTACGGCCGATCAGGCGTCGGCCGTAGCGGACTTCGCCGTCGAGCAGGAGACCGCCGAAGTGCGGTTGACCCCGGATTCCACCGTTCTCCGGGCGATCGGCGACACGCTGCGGATGTCCGCAGAGGTCATCGATGCGAACGGTCATTCGGTGGCGGGTGCCAGAGTCGCCTGGGAATCGAGTGATGAAGCGGTTGTTACGGTCAGCCGCGACGGGCTGGTCACGGCCACAGGTAACGGCAGCGCCCAGGTAACGGCTTCCACCGATGGGACGTCGGGTGTCGCGGAGCTGTCCGTGGGGCAAGAAGCCGCCGAGGTGCGGTTGACGCCGGATCCACAGGTCTTGCGGGCCCTCGGGGGAACGTTGCAGATGTCCGCGGAAGTTGTCGACGCGAACGGCCATCCGGTCGCGGACGCGACCGTCACCTGGGCTTCCGACGACGAGTCGGTCGTCACCGTCAGTTCGTCGGGGCTGGTGACCGCAGTCGGAAACGGCAGCGCTACGGTTTCGGCGTCGTCCGACCCGGTGTCGGCGACCGTGAATTTCACCGTGGAGCAAGAGGTGGCATCGCTGACCGTCTCTCCCGACTCCGCAGTGCTCAGCCCACGGGAAACGCTGCGGTTGACCGCGGACGTACGGGATGCAAACGGGAATGCGGTCACGGATGCCGACGTCACCTGGCTGTCCGACGACGAATCGGTCGCGACGGTGGACGCAGCCGGCCTGGTGACCGGGGTACGCCCGGGATCAGCCGGGATCTCGGCGCAGTTGCCCGCCTCGAGCCTGACCGCGAGCGCCCGCATCGTAGTCCAGAACCGGGACCGGGCGGCGCTCGTCGCTCTCTACAACGCGACCGGCGGGGCGACCTGGACGAACAGCGAAAACTGGCTGACGGATCAGCCGATCGGCACCTGGCGTGGTGTGGTCACCGACGTGGAGGGACGGGTTACCTCGTTGAATCTCCAGGTCAACGGACTGGTGGGACCCCTCCCTGATGAACTCCGGCACCTCACCGGGCTTCATACCCTCAACCTGTCGGCCAACGGCCTGAATGGGACGCTGCCGCCCTACCTGGCCGAATTCGCGGACCTTGAAGAACTGAACCTGGTGTCGAACCACTTTTCAGGTCCGATTCCGAGCGAATTGTCCAACCTCGCGAGGCTCCGAAGTCTGCGACTCCACGGCAACAGATTCTCCGGCTCGATCCCTCCCGAACTCGGCCGACTGGCCAACCTCGAGGACCTGGGGCTCTCCGGCAATCGACTGACCGGCACGATTCCGGCGAACCTCGGCAACCTCTCCCGCCTCAACGAGCTCAGGCTGCATGGGAATCTACTTTTGGGTCCCATTCCCACCACCCTAGGCAGGCTCACGCACCTCCGGCTATTGAGCCTCTGCTGCAATCAGCTGACGGGTGAGATCCCCGACGAACTTGGTGCGTTGGCGTCGCTCACGTTTCTCGGGCTTCATTACAACCAGTTGTCCGGGCCCGTGCCTCACGAGCTGGGGGGGCTCCATAGGCTTCAGAGGCTCTACCTCCGCAGCAACGAGCAACTGACGGGACCGCTCCCGCAGCAGTTCGTGCATCTGCCGCTCCAGGTGTTCAACTGGGTGTCCACCGACCTGTGTTCTCCCGCCAATGCCCGTTTCCAGGAATGGCTGGCAGGCATCGACCGCCACGAAGGCGAAGGCGTGTGCTCGAGTTCGGCGCCCTGAATGAGCCTTCCCGGTCCGTCACGCCGTCCCCTTGAGACAGCGTCCGCCGGTGGAGGACAACGAAATCCGGCGAAGGGCGACGCGGACTCTGCCGGCCCCCAGGGACAGGCGCGCCCCTACAGCTTCGGCAGCGTAACCCCTTTCTGGTCCTGGTACTTGCCCTTCCGGTCCGCGTACGCGATGCGCGGCTCCCGGTCTCCCTGCAGGAATAGCAGTTGGGCGATGCCCTCATTCGCGTAGATCTTCGCGGGCAGCGGCGTCGTGTTCGAGATCTCGAGCGTGAGGTGGCCGCACCAGGTGGGCTCGAGCGGGGTCACGTTGACGATGATCCCGCAGCGCGCGTACGTCGACTTGCCCACGCACACCACCAGCGTGTCCCGCGGGATGCGGAAGTACTCGACGGTGCGCCCCAGGGCGAAGGAGTTGGGCGGGATGATGCACGCATCTTCGGGGATGTCCACGAAGGAGCGGTCGTCGAAGCGCTTGGGATCGACGATCACGTTGTGGACGTTGGTGAACACCTTGAAGTCGGCGGCGACGCGGATGTCGTAGCCGTAGGACGACAGGCCGTACGAGATGCATCCATCACGCACCTGTCCGGCCTCGAACGGCTCGATCATCCCGTGCTCCTCCGCCATCTTCTGAATCCAGTGGTCGCTTCGGATGGGCATGCGGGGTCGCGGGGGATGGGGTCGGGGAGGATGTCCGCCGGGCGCCGGCGCGCGGCCCGCGGCGAACGATGGCGAGGCAACATAGGAAGACGGCTTCCGGATGCCAAACCGCGGCCCCCGAGTCGGCGCCACATTGGATCGCCCGCCCGTGGTGCATTATTTTGGCGACGATATGGTTTGCCGAATCGTAAACACCTGTTGAGGGATTTTCGGGGGAGGCCCGGGATGCGTGTGACTTCAAGCCTGCTGACGCTGCTCGTGGCGCTCGCCCTCGCCGGGGGCGCCGAACTTTCCGCCCAGGCCGGCTCCGGCCCCGACTACGCGGATCCGGAGGCGATGGCGCTCGTGGACGCCTGGATCGAATCGGTGGGCGGCATGGAGACCTACTCCGGGTTCCACAGCGCCCGCTACACCTTCACCACCGAGTTCTACGACCCGGAGACCGGCCGCATGCGCCGCGCCCGCCCGCGCTACGTCACAATCGCGCGCACCGACATGGGCGAGCTAGCGCGCATCGACCGCTGGGAGGGCAACGACTACATCGAGCAGGGCTGGGACGGGATCGCCGACTGGGCCCTCCGCAACGGCGAGCCGCTCGAACCCGGCGACCGCGACCGCGACGAGGTGCGCTACGTCTCCGGCGACGTCAACTACTGGATGGCGCTCCCCTTCAAGCTGCGCGACCCGGGCGTGAACCTCGCCTACCAGGGGCGCGATGCCCAGGACCGCCACGACGTCATGGTCACCTTCGGCGAGGGGGTCGGGAGCGATGTCTGGCACTACTACTTCGAGGATGGGCGCACCTGGCCGGTCGAGGTGACCTACCAGACCGGGGGAACCGGCGGCGTCGACCACAACCGCTGGACGGACCTGCGCACCGACGAGGGCTACCCCTATGTCGGCGCCCGCGTACACGTCAGGCAGGGCCGCGTGTGGAAGATCCTGCGCATGAGCGAAGTCGAGATCAACCCGGACGACCTCGACATGGCGGTGTTCTCGCGCCCGTAGAGGCCCGCGAGCGTCCCGGAATCACATCGCGGCGCCCGCGCCGAGGCATCCTGTCTAGCTGAGCGCCCCCATCGTCGAGCGCACATGCTCGGCGCTGCCGTCGAGCATCGCCTGCTCCTCGTCGGAGAGCGTCAGTTCGACCACCTCCACCAGCCCGCCCCGTCCCAGCTTGCACGGCACCCCGAGGAAAATGCCCTCGTGCCCGTACTCGCCTTGCAGGTACGCCGCGCACGGCAGGATGCGCCGCTTGTTCTTCACGATCGCCTCGGCCATCTGCACGGCGGCCGCCGAGGGCGCGTAGTAGGCGCTCCCCGTCTTCAGGTACCCGACGATCTCCGCGCCCCCGTTGCGGGTGCGCTCGATGAGCGCGTCGATGCGGTCGCGCGGCAGCAGCTCCGTCAGCGGGATGCCGCTCACCGAGGTGTAGTTGACCAGCGGCACCATGGTGTCGCCGTGCCCGCCCAGCACCAGCGCCTGGATGTCCTCGACGCTCACGTCCAGCTCGAGCGCCACGAAGGAGCGGTAGCGGGCCGTGTCCAGGACCCCGGCCATCCCGATCACGCGCTCGCGCGGGAATCCCGTGGTGTCGAGCGCCACGTACGCCATCACGTCGAGCGGGTTCGAGACCATCATGATGATTGAGTCGGGCGCCACCCGCGCGATCTCCGACGACACCGAACTCACGATGCGCGCGTTGGTGTTCAGCAGATCGTCGCGCGACATGCCCGGCTTACGCGCGATGCCGGCGGTGACGATGAAGATGTCGGACCCGGCGGCGGGCTCGTAGTCGTTCGCCCCCACGACGCGGGTGTCGAACCCCTCGATGGGCGCGCTCTCCCACTGGTCCAGCGCCTTCCCCTGGGGAATGCCGTCGATGATGTCGATGAGGACGACTTCCTCCGCCAGCTCCTTCTCCGCCAGCCGCTGGGCGCAGCTCTCGCCCACATGGCCCGCGCCAACCACGGTGATCTTTCGTGCGCTCATGGGATTCTCGGAATTCTCCTCAGGACAGGGGTGTAGGTAAGCAAGCGAGCGGATATGCTCAGTGAGTTACAGTGACCGGAGAAGCCGGTGCCGCCGGAAGATCCTGCGGCCACTACCCGCCGGTCTGACTCAGGGCGATGAGCCCGCCGGAGCCCTCGGTGCTCCCCTGCACCAGCCAGTGGCGCTCGGGTTTGATGCGCAGGGTCTCCTCGACGAGCGGACGGATGTCCTCGCCTTGGCGCAGCGGGCTCCGCAGGTCGGTCTGGATGGAGCCGAACAGGCACGGGCGCAACTGGCCGTCCGCAGTGAGGCGCATGCGGTTGCAGCGGTCGCAGAAGTTGTGGCTCATGGGGGTGATGACCCCGATGGTGCCGGGCGCGCCGTCGAAGCGGTAATAGGTGGCGGGGCCGTTGCCCAGCGGGCCCTGCACGGGCTTGAGGTCGCCGAGCTCGCGCACCCGCTCGAGCGCTTCGTTGCACGAGATGAAGCTGTCCGCCGACAGGTCGGTGTTTGAGCCGGTGGGCATGATCTCGATGAAGCGGATGTGCCAGGGGCGCTCGCGGGTGATGGCCGCGAAGTCGGCGATCTCGTCGTCGTTGGAGTCGCGCATCAGCACGACGTTGATCTTGATCGGCTCGAAGCCGACGGCCTCGGCCGCCGCCAGCCCGCGCAGCACCTTGTCGAGGGTGCCGGGACGCCGGGCGATGGTGTCGGCGCGGTCCGCGCGCAGCGAGTCGAGCGAGATGTTCACCCGGTCGACGCCCGCCGCCTTCAGCTCCTCCGCCTGGTCCTCGAGCAGCACCGCGTTGGTGGACAGGGCGATGTTCTCGATCCCGTCGATGGCGGAGAGCATCCGGATCAGGGAGGAGAGGTCGCGGCGCACCAGCGGCTCGCCCCCGGTGATGCGCAGCCGCCTGAGCCCCATCTTCGCCATCGTCCGCACTACGCGCGCGATCTCCTCGTAGTCCAGGATCTCGTCGCGCTTGAGCCAGGGCAGCCCTTCCACGGGCATGCAGTAGACGCAGCGCAGGTTGCACTTGTCGGTGACCGAGATGCGCAGGTATTCGATGCGGCGCCCGAAGGAGTCGACCATCGAGCGCGAGGCGGCGGCGTCCGGAAGACTCCGCACCTTCGAAGAAGCCGGCTTGGTGTCAGGCATCATCGGACGCTCCCTGGTCCGCGGCGGACGGTCACGGGTCGCCGGCGCCGGAGTGCGGAGCCGGACTTCCATCGGCAGGTGGAACCGTACCCCTCACCCACTCGGCGGCTCCCTCAACGTAAAACTCCTTTTTCCACACCGGAAGCCGCCGCTTGATCTCTTCCATCACGTAGCGCGACGCGCCGTAGGCCTCCGCACGGTGCGGGCTCGACACCGCGACCACCACGCTCACCTCGCCGATCTCGAGCGCTCCCAGGCGATGCGTGACCGCCAGCTTGGGGGTGGAGAAGCGCTCGCTCGCCTCTTCCGCGATGCGGCGCAGCACCTCGAGCGCCATCTCCTGGTAGCCCTCGTACTGCATCCCGGAGACCGAGCGCCCGTCGGCGTGGTTGCGCACCGTCCCCAGGAACAGGAGCACGGCGCCGTCTTCGGGCGAGCCCACGCGCGCCAGCAGACGCGCCGGGTCGAGCGGGTCGGCGGTGATCTCCGCGTAGGGCATGGCGTGCCTCTAACCCCCGGCCACCGGCGGGATGAAGGCCACCTCGTCTCCGTCGCTGAGTTCCGTCTCCGGAGGCGCGTACTCGAGGTTGACCGCGACCGCCGGCCTGGGCGGAAGTACGCCGAACGACGGTCCCCGCCCGCGCAGGGTGTCGATGAGATCGGCGACCGTGGCCCCCTCGGGGAGGTCCACCTCGGCCCGCGAGGCGCCGGTCAGCTCGCGATACGCGGCGAAGAAGCGCGCCTGTACCCGCACGGGAAGGTGCCCGGGCTCAGCCGCCCGTATCGTCCAGACGAACGACCTGGGAGCGGAGCAGCCTGGACGGCTTGAAGACGGGGACCGCGCGGGCGGGCACGCGCACGGGATCTCCCGTCCGTGGATTGCGCGCCATCCGTGCCTTGCGCCGGCGTACCTTGAAGGTGCCAAAGCCCCTGATCTCGATGTTCTCGCCGCTCGCCACGGCCTGCTTGATGGCGTTCAGGAAGCCATCCACCACCAGAGCGCAGTCCTTCCTCGTAACCCCGGGTCCAATGGCGTCCGCCACCTGCTGGACGAGATCGGCTTTGGTCATGCGAAACCTGTGGGGAATCAGTCGCTGATTGGAAGGCGACATTCGCCGGGGATCCGCACCCCTTTTCACGAAAATGTCGCACGATTTCGTGTTTTTGTCTTACAACGAATCGGCCAGACCGACGCACGAGCACGGGGGTTAGGGTAGGCGCAATCCGGGGGAGCGTCAAGGCAAGGCGGCGCGCGCGCCGACTGTCCGGCCAGCCGCCTCCATCAGCGAAACGAAGTCGTCGAACAGGTAGCGGCTGTCGTGCGGGCCGGGCGCCGCCTCGGGATGGTACTGCACGCAGAAGACCGGGAGGGAGCGGTGGGCCATCCCCTCCACGGTGCCGTCGTAGAGGTTGAGGTGAGTGAGGCGCAGTTCCGGAGCTCCCGGAATCGCGTCCCCGTCTCCGCCCCTGACCGCGAAGCCGTGGTTCTGCGAGGTGATCTCCACCGTGCCCAGGTCCAGGTTGCGCACCGGGTGGTTGGCACCGTGATGCCCGAAGGGCAGCTTGAACGTCTCCGCGCCGAAGGCGCGCGCGATGAGCTGGTGCCCGAGGCAGATCCCGAACACCGGGACGCCGTCGTGCGCGCACCGGCGGATGGTCCCGATGGCCATCTCCACCGCAGCGGGGTCGCCCGGGCCGTTTGACACGAAGAGCCCGTCCGGCCGTTCGCGCGCGATCTCCTCGGCCGGCGTTTGCGCGGGCACGACGGTCACCTGGCAGCCGCGCTCGGACAGGAGCCGCGGCGAGTTGGCCTTCACCCCCAGGTCGTAGGCGAACACCCGAAAGCGCGCCGTGCCCGCCGGCTCAACCACGTAGCGCTCCGGCGTCGAGACCCCGCCGGCCAGGTCGAGCCCTTCCATGCGTGGATGGGCGCGGATGCGCTCGAGCAGCGCCCTCTCGGCGGTGTCGGCGTCGGCGATGGCGGCCCGCATGGCCCCCGCCGCGCGGATGTGTCGCGTTACCGCGCGCGTGTCCACCGACTGGATGCCGACCACGCCGTGCCGGATCAGGTAGTCCTCCAGCCCGGAGGTGGCGCGCCACGAGCTGTGTGCGCGCGCGACCTCGCGTACCACGAAGCCGGCGGCGGCCGGACGCGCCGATTCCTGGTCGGCGTCGTTGACCCCGTAGTTGCCGATGAGCGGGTAGGTCATCGTCACCAGTTGCCCCGTGTAGGACGGGTCGGTGAGGATTTCCTGATAGCCTGTCATCGCCGTGTTGAAGACGACCTCGCCGAGGGCCTCGCCGCGCTTCCCCAGGAAGAACCCGTCGAAGCGCCGGCCATCCTCCAGGAGCAGGCAGGCTTCGGCGCGCTTCGTGGTCCGGATCAAGGGCGGCGGATGGGTGGGGGGGCGGTTGCGCGGCTCGCGCGGAGGAGCGTCGGCAGGAATCTAGGAAGTCGCGAGCGGGCGTCCAAGGGGAGCCGCGGACCGCACCACCCCGGACCCTTCCGTTAGATTGAGAGCATGGTCCATATTCACGCCGACGAATCCTGCCTCGGGAACCAGTTCAAGGACCGGCAGCGGCCCGGGGGAGCCGCCGGACTGCTCGAGTTCTGGCGGGGCGACGCCTGGGTTCGCAAGGATTTCTGGCTCTCCGAGGCCGACACGACCAACAACCGCATGGCGCTGATGAGCGCAATCGCGGGGCTCGGTGCGATCCGGCGGCCCAGCAGAATCCGCTTCGTCTCCGACAGCCAGTACCTGGTGCGCGGCATGAACGAGTGGGTTCGCGGATGGCGCGCCCGCGGATGGAAGCGCAAGCGGGGCGCGGTCGAGAACGTCGAACTCTGGAAGCGGGCGCTCGTCCTGGCCGAATCCCACAAGGTTAGCTGGGAGTGGGTCCGCGGACACTCGGGGAATCCCAGAAACGAGTACGTGCACGCCCTCGCGGTGCGCGCCGCGACCGAACAGCTCGACTCGGGGGGCGCGGTGGACTCCGGCTTCGAGGAGTGGCTGGAGGAGCAGCGCGAGACGAAAGAGCGCTACTTCGATTTCTTCGAGGGGGCGCCGCCCGAGGACTGAAGGCTCGCCCGGGCACGGCGGGGACGGCAGCCTTCCGAGCGTCACGCTCGCAGGTGCGTCAAACGCGGGAAGGGTTAAACGAAGCGGCCCCCGGTTCGGCACACCGAACTCGGGGGCCCTCTTCTCGCTGCCGGCACCAGCTCCGCCGCTTGAATCCCGGCCGCGTGCGGCCGACCGGCCCTGGTCCCTTTTCCCCTCGCCGCGCAACGTGCGGCTCAGGTGCCCCTTCGCTTTCGGGGCTACTAGCGGAGGACAGCGACCCCTCCGCCGGCTCACCGGGGCTCAAGTCCCGGCTCGCGCCCGCTGCCTCGGCGTCCCGCCTCAGCGAGCTTCCCTCTCCGAGCTGCTCTCCAGGGATGACCATCGCCATCGACTGTGAGCCTGCTGCGCTCGAATCGGACTACCATGATAGGGGTCCGTTTCGGCCGTGTCAAGGGGTATTCGGGACGAATTTCGGATGAATTCCCAAATCCGCTCTCGACCGCTCGCAGACCGCGTCGTGGCGAGGCGGAGACCGTCTCTCGACGGGGCCGCGAGGCCTGAGCCGGCGCCTCAGAGGATCCCTTGCATCTCCCGCAGGAAGAGGCGTGCGTCGAGCCAGTAGTTGGGGTACGCGCGCCTGACATCCTCGAGCGAGTCCGTGGAAACGAGCACCACGTCGCGGCCCTCCTCCTCGAATGCGAGGTAATCCGCGGAAGCCTCCTCGAGCTCGTCCCTTTCGTAGGGGATGATGAGGGTCATCCCCTCGGCCGGCCTGCGCTCCAGAAGGAAGTAGTAGGCGCCGATGCGCTTGAACGTGGACATGTTGCGGATGAGCTGCCCGTACTCGCGCATGCGCGCCACCACGTTCAGGCGCGTGGCGTACTCCCGCACCTCCCGGTGAAGGGTGGATTCCCGGGACGGCGTGTCGGGGACAGTCGGACTCCCCTCCTTGAGGGCGAGCGCCGAACTGGCGAGGGCGAAGAAGCGGAGCCACTCCTGTTCCCCCTCGCTGAACTTGAGGGCGTGGTGCAGGAAGGCTCCGGCGGTTTCCACGGCGGTCGCCCAGGCGTGCTGCAGCCGCGAGCGCATCTGGACCTCGATGACGAGCCCGTTGAAGGCGTCGTCGCTCTGGTAGCGGTAGATGAGGTGCACCCCGCGGTAGCCGGAAGGCTTGGGACGGTCGATGTAGTCGATGTTGCGGATGAGCTTGTGGCCCAGGTCCAGGGCCAGGTAGGCGTCGCGCAGTTCCCGCACCTGCTCGATGGTGTGGACCGCGGCCCTGCAGCCGCCCAGGTCCTGCATGCGGGCGAGCTGCATGCGGGGGAAGCGGCGCAGCTTCGACAGCGTCGACGGCGTGGTCTTGAGCCTCTGGGAGACGACGGCGTCGGCCGCGATGTTCGTGGCCTCGGCGCGCAGCCGGTCGTGCAGCTCGCTCAGCGGGAAGCCGTGCGCGGCCCTCCAGTTGTTGAGCACGCGCATGTCTTCGCGGAGCTCAGGGGACGAGCGGTCCCGGTCGGCGTTGGCGAGCGCCTTGCCGGCGCGGTTGATGCGCCCGCGCGAGTATCGGGGAGGGGTTCGGGCCACGGCGCTGCGCCTCAGGTGCGATGCGCTGGAGAGGCGGCGAACACTTCCGCGAACGCGGACACGACAGCGTCCTCGACCGCCGCCATCGGCACGCGCTGGCCGGTGCATTCGGCGAGCGAGGTGACCTCGCGGCCGTGGATGCCGCAGGGGACGATGTTGGTGAAATAGCCGAGGTCGGGATCGACGTTCAGCGCGAAGCCGTGCGACGTGACCCAGCCCGACGAGACCCGGATGCCGATGGCGGCGATCTTCCGTCCCCCGGTCCAGACGCCGGTCAAGCCCTCCGCCCGTGCGGCGGGCACCCCGAACGCCGCCAGCGCGCGGATGAGCACCTCCTCCAGGTCCCTCAGGTAGCGGTGCAGATCGCGGCGCTCCGGGCGGAGCCGGAGGATCGGGTAGCCGACCAGTTGCCCTGGCCCGTGGTAGGTCACGTCGCCTCCCCTGCCCGCCTCGAAGAGCTCGATGCCCCGCGCGCGCAACTGGGCGTCGCTGGCCAGGACGTGGTCGCGGTGGGCGCTCGACCCCAGCGTCACCACGTGCGGGTGCTCGAGCAGGAGGAGCTGGTCGGGGATCTCGCCGGCCGCGCGCCGGCGCACCAGGCCGGCCTGCAGGTCGAGGGCGCGCGCGTATTCGACCAGCCCGAGGCGGGTGACTTCGAGGGTCGCCGGCTGCGGTGGCGCGGCGGGCGCGGGCCGAGGCGGCGGGGCGGGCGGGCGGCGGTCGGATTGAGGCGGCGGGGCGGGCCGAGCCGGCTGCGCGGCCGGGCGGCGGGACGTTGACGCGGCGGGCGGTGGCACGGGGGGCGCGGGCTGCTCTAGGCGTCCCCGGGGAACTCGGCCAGGGTGGTGCGCAGGTCGGCGATGAAGCGCGCCGCGTCGGCCCCGTCGACGATCCGGTGATCGTACCCGAGCGAGAAGAACGCGCGCTTGCGGATCGCCATCGCGTCGTGGCCGCCGGCCGGGTCGGTCACCACCACGACCCGCTTCTCGATGGCGCCCGTTCCCAGGATGGCCGCCGTCCCCTTGGGGATGATGGGCATGCCCACCACCGTGCCCAGCACGCCCGGATTGGTGATCGAGAAGGTCGCCCCCTGGATGTCCGCGGGGTCGAGCTTGCGGGCCCGGGCGCGCGCGGCCAGATCGGCGATGCGTCGCGCCATGCCCACCAGGCTGAAGTCGTCCGCGTCGTGGATGACGGGCACGATCAGGCCGGGGTTCAGGTCGACCGCGATGCCCAGGTTGACGTTGCCCCGGTAGATGACGCTCCGGCCCGACACGACCGAGTTGACCATCGGGTAGTCGCGCAGCAGCCGCGAGCAGGCCCAGGCGATGAAGGCGGTGTAGCTGACCCGCGCGCCGCGCGCCTGCCACGCCTCGCGGTTGCGTCGCCGCAGCTCGTCGATGCGGGTGAAGTCGACCTCGATGAAGGAGTGGACGTGGGGCGCCACCCGCTTCGCCACCACCATGTGGTCGGCGGTGAGGCGGCGGATCTTGTCCATCGGTTCCACGCGGTCGGCGGAGCGGGCGCGGAACTCGGGATTGCGCACCTCGCCGTAGAAAGCCGTCCACAGCTCGTCGGCGCTGAGCACGGGACCGGGAGCAGCGGGAGGAGCTGGGGGAGCTGCGTCGGGGGCGGGTGCACGGGGCTCGGCGTCGGGGGCGGCGGCCGCAGCCGCAGCTTCCTGCTTGCGCGCCTCGATGAAGTTGAGGATGTCCTGCTTGGTCACCCGGCCGGCGTGGCCGGTGCCGGCGACCCGGGCGATGTCGACACCGTGCTCGGCGGCGATGCGGCGCACCACCGGGGTGGAACGGCGGCGGAGGCGTTCTTCCGCGGTCGCGGGGGTGGCGGGGCGGTCGGCCGTCGCGGGGGAGGGGTCGGTCGCGGGAGCGGGTTTCCCGTCCGGGGCTCCGGCGAGCCCGGCGGTGGTTGCGGCGTCAGCCGCCTGCGGGGCGGCCGCCGCTCCGGCGGGCTCGCCGGCCACTTCGGTCGCGGCAGTCGGCGCGACCCCGCCGTCGGCCCCGTCGCCTGCCGGGTCGATCACGCCGACGATGGTTCCCACCTCCACCGTCTCTCCCTCCGGGACGGTGATCTCCACCAGCACTCCGCCGCTGGGAGACGGAATTTCCGCGTCGACCTTGTCGGTCGAGATCTCGAGAATGGGCTCGTCGACCTCGACGCGGTCTCCAACCGCCTTCAACCAGCGCGAGACCGTCCCCTCGGCGATCGACTCGCCCATCTGGGGCATCGGCACTTCAATGCGGGACACGACAGACACTCCGTTGCTTGCGGCAGGACGTTCGGGCTCTGGAGCCCGGCATCGGCAATACTCTGGGCATCATCAATACCCCGTAAGATAGCGGCACGTGGTGACGATGTCCGACACCCGCGGCAGAAAGTAGTCCTCCAGCCCGCCCGCGTAGGGGACCGGCGAATCGATCGCGGTGACGCGCAGAATCGGCGCGTCCAGCCACTCGAACGCCTGCTCGTTCACGCGCATGGCGATTTCGCCCGCGATCCCGCCGGTGCGTGTGTCCTCGTGCACGATGAGCAGCCGCCCGGTCTTCTTCACGCTCTCGGCGATCGCCGCGTCGTCCATGGGAAGGAGGGTGCGCAGGTCCAGCACCTCGATCCCGACCCCGTCGTCCTTCTCCAGCGCGGCTGCCGCCTCCAGGCTGGCGTGCACCATCGCGCCATAGGTGACGATAGTCGCGTCCCCGCCTTCGCACGCGCGCCGCGCCTTGCCCAGCGGCACCACGTAGTCCTCCGGCGGCAGCACTTCCCGCAGATGGGGCGCCCGGTAGAGGCTCTTGTGCTCTTCGAAGATGACCGGGTCGTCGTCGCGAATGGCGGACTTCATGAGCCCCTTGGCGTCGTAGGCGGTGCTCGGATAGACGATCTTGAGCCCGGGGGTATGGAAGAAAGCCATCTCCACGTTCTGGGAGTGGAAGGGACCGCCCCGGTTGCCGCCGCCAACCGGGCCGCGCACCACGACCGGCACGCTCCCGCTGCCCCGGTATCGGGAGGTGGCGAGGTAGTTGGTGATCACGTCGTAGGCCGGCGAGATGAAGTCCATGAACTGCATCTCCACCACCGGGCGAAGCCCCATGTGGGCCGCCCCCGCTGCGGCGCCGGTGAAGCCGGCCTCGGAGATCGGAGTGTCGATGACCCGTTCGGCGCCGAAATGGTCGAGGAAGCCTCGCGTCACCTTGAACGCGCCCCCGTAGACCCCGATATCCTCGCCCATCAGAAAAACCGACGAGTCCCGCTCCATCTCCTCGAAGAGGGCTTCGCTGATGGCTTCGAGCAGCGTCACCGGCTCTCCGCGCAGGGTCTTGCCGAGATGCTCCGGCCTCGAGTTGCTGGTCATTGCCCGGCTTCCGGTCACGTTGTGGACGCCAGCGCGAGCCCGCGCGCCGGGGGCTCGAGGCGATACCATGGAGGAGTGCCCGGGTCGCCGTCGCGGACGCCTCCGAGCGCGCGTTCTCCAGCGGGAGACGACTCACCCAGCGCCTGTTCGCACGCAGCCCGGACTTCGGACCGCGCGCCGCGCTCCACTTCGTCGAGGTCGGAGGCGCGGGCCATGCGCTCCCCGACGAGCCGCTCCCGGAACCGGGCCACGGGGTCGGGTGGGTCCTCGTCCGGGTGACGTCCCTCACCTGTGCGAGCGGCGTGGTGGACGCGTCGCGAGACGGGACAGCCCCGCGCTTCGACCAGCGTGGTGCGCTTTCCCGACCGTGCCCGCTCGGCCGCTGTCAGCACCGCCTGATGGACGGCGAGCACGTCGCCCCCGTCCACCGATGCGCTCGCGACCCCGTACCCGGCCGCCTTCTGCCCGAAATCGCGCACCCGCGTGTGGGCGCCAATTGAAGCCTCGGTTCCGGCCTGAACCACCACGATCAGGGGACAGCGCTGCGCCGCGGCGAAGTTGATGCCCTCGTGCCATGCGCTGGTGGAGGTTTCGTCCTCGCCCGAGAACACCAGTCCGACCCGGTCCTGGCCGCGCAGGCGGAGGGCCAGCGTGATGCCCGCCATCACCTCCACCATGGTCCCGGGCAGCACGGCCGGACCGGCCAGCCCGCGTTCGAAGTCTGTGGGGCACATGCCGGGCTCCCGGCCGCGGCTCGGCGCGGAGTCGCGCGCAAGACGCTGGCGGAAGAACTCGAGCGGGGTCCCGCCGAACACGAAGAAGGCGCCCGGATTGTCGGGGGTGGGCGCGATCACGTCGCCGGTGCCGTTGTCCGCGGTACGCAGGGCGCGCGCGGCGCCTGCCGAGACGGCTTCGTATCCCAGACCGCAGCGGGTGGCCGCGGGAACCTGGCCCTGGTCGCGGAGGCTCTTCAGCCGCGTGGCGGCGGCCCGATGGAGGGCGAGGGCCCGGTAGAGGTCGACGGGATCATCGCGCCCGGCCACGGTCAGCGTCGAGCGAAGCTGCGTCAGCTTCCGTTGGGCGGGGGCGGCGTCCCGTCCGGCTGCGGGTCGGGTGGGGGCGGGGTCTCGCCCGCGGCAGGTATCTCGACCGGGACGGCCTCGTCCGCGGGGGCGGCTTCCTCGAGCCCAGGCAGGACCGGCGTGGGGGCGACCTGCTGCTGGCTCTCGCGCAGAATGGAGGACGGCGCCGTGGCCCGCGACGACATGATGGACAGCACCAGCGCGAGCACCATGAAGAGCGTGCCGGTCGTCCAGGTGGTGCGCGTGAGCACCGAAGCGGCCTGGCGGCCGGCGAGAATCCCCTCCGTCGGGCTGGCTCCTCCGCCCATGGCGGCCAGTCCGCCTCCCTTCCCTGCCTGGAGGAGGATGACGACCCCGAGGATCAGGCCATCCAGTACGAGTAGGAACAGAAGAAAGCCATACATGCGTCTATATCCGGCTATTTCGCCCGGTTCGAGGAATCGGCGTAAACCATCGTCCCGGCCCGCTCCACTGTCAAGCGGTTACCGGCCCCCGTTCACAGCCGCGCGGCTTCGGCGATGCGGGCGAAGGAGTCGGGGTCGAGGCTCGCTCCGCCCACCAGCACCCCGTCGATGTCAGGCGAGGCCAGCAGCTGCGCGGCGTTCCGGGGGTTCACGCTTCCCCCGTAGAGGATGCGCACCCGGGCGGCCCGCTCCCCGCCCCAGGCCTCCGCCAGGCGGCGCCTCAGGATCCCGTGCGCACCGGACGCGTCCGACGGGGTCGCGGTTTCACCCGTGCCGATGGCCCAGACCGGCTCGTAGGCGATCATCACGTCGACCTCGGTGGTGAGAACGGCAAGGGCGGCGTCGAGCTGGCGGACGATGACTTCTCCGGCCCGGCCGGCCTTTCGCTCGTCGAGGGTCTCGCCCACGCAGAGCACGGGGACCAGCCCTGCGTCGGCGGCGGCGCGTGCCTTGGCGGCCGCGTCGCGGTCGCTCTCGCCGAACAGGTGGCGGCGCTCGGAGTGTCCGGCGAGCGCGTGGGTGGCCCCTGCGGCGCGGGCCATGGGGGCGGAGAGCTCCCCCGTGAAAGCTCCGTGCGGCTCCGGATGGATGTTCTGCACGCCCAACTGCACCCGGGGATGATCGGGGAGGGCGGCTTGCGCCGCCGCGAAGGAGATGGCGGCGGGAAAGATCAGGATGTCGGGCTGCGCCCCGGACCAGGAGGGGCGGAAGGCGCCGAAGAACCGGCGGGCGTCCTCGGGCGCGTGGTGCATCTTCCAGTTTCCGGCGATGACCGGTTTCCTCATGCGGCCTCCAGCTTGGTTGGCGCGTCCGTGCCGTCCTTTCCGGCGGGGTCTGCGCGGCGCTCCCTACGCGTCCGAAAGCGCTTCGAGTCCCGGGAGGGGTTTGCCCGCCAGGAACGCCAGCGAGGCGCCCCCGCCGGTGGATACGTGCGAGAAGTCGTCGGCGAGCCCGGCGGCGCGCACCGCGGCCGCAGAGTCTCCTCCTCCGGCGATGCTCACCGCGCCGGTGGCGGTCGCCGCGGCCGCCGATCGCGCGACGGCAACGGTGCCGCCCGCAAACGCCGGCATCTCGCATACGCCCATCGGTCCGTTCCAGACGATGGTGCGGGCCTGCTGCAACTCATCCCCGAACATGCGCCGGCTTGCGCCCCCGATGTCGCCGATGCGGTCGTCCGCTCCGACCTCGGCCCGGGGCGCCTCGCGGGTGGCTGCGTCGGCGGAAATGCGGCGTGCAACCACGCAGTCGACGGGCAGCATCATGCGGTCGCCGGCGCGGTCCATCAGCCGGGCCGCGAGATCGACGCCCTCCTCATCCACGAGGGACCGGCCGGTCTCGAGCCCGAGCGCCCGGAAGAAGGTGTTGGCCATGGCACCTCCGACCAGCAGCCGGTCGGCGCGCGCGAGCATCTTCTCGATGACGGCGATCTTGTCCGACACCTTGGCTCCTCCCAGAACCGCCACGAAGGGGCGGTCGGGATCCTCCAGGGCATCGCCCAGAAAGCGGATTTCGCGTTCGAGGAGCAGCCCCGCCACCGCCTCTCCGCCCCTGGCCCGCATCGCCTGCGCGAGCCCGGCCGTCGAGGAGTGCGCGCGGTGCGCGGTCCCGAAGGCGTCGTTCACGAAGTGCGTTCCGAGGGCGGCGAAAGCGGTGGCCAGCTCGGGGTCGTTGCGCGTTTCGCCTGCCAGAAAGCGGGTGTTCTCGGCCACCAGAATCTCGCCCGGATCGAGGGTGCGAGCGCGGGCCAGCGCTTGCGGCCCCGTCGTCTCGGGGCTGAAGCCAACGTCTGCGCCGAGGAGTTCGCCCAGCCGCGCCGCGACCGGTGCGAGCGAAGCCTCGGGTCGCGGCCGGCCGCCGGGACGGCCCAGGTGGGAGAGGAGGACGAGGCGGGCGCCCGCGGCGGTGAGGCGGCGGAGGGTCGGCAGGGTGCGCTCGATGCGGGTGTCGTCGGCGACCCTCCCGTTCCGCACGGGCACGTTGAAGTCCACGCGCACCACGATGAGGTCGCCGGCGCGCGCCGCGAGGTCGTTCAGGGTCTTCTTGCGCATCGCTGCCGGGCCGGCAGGCCGAGCGGGGAGCTAGACCGCCGCCGGAGACATCATGCGCTCGCCCACGAAGCGCACCAGGTCGACCACGCGGCTCGAATAGCCGGCCTCGTTGTCGTACCACGAGAGCACCTTCACCAGGCGGTCGTCGATGACGTTGGTGCTCAGCGCGTCCACCACCGAACTGGCGGGATTGCCGATGTAGTCGACCGACACCAGCGGCTCGTCGGAGACGTCGAGGATGCCGCGCATGGACGCGGCGGACGCATCCCTCATGGCCTGGTTGACCCCGGTGATGTCGGTGGCATGCTCCACTTCGGCCACGATGTCCACCAGAGACACGTTCGGGGTGGGGACCCGCACCGCCATGCCGTCGATGCGCCCGTGGACTTCCGGGATGACCACGCCGGTGGCCCGGGCGGCTCCGGTTGTGGTGGGGATCATCGACACCGCGCCGGCGCGCGCCCGCCGCAGGTCCTTGTGCGGCTGGTCGAGGAGCGCCTGGCCGTTGGTGTAGGAGTGGATGGTGGTGACCAGGCCGCGTTGGAAGCCGAAGCGGTCGTTCAGCACCTTGACCACCGGGGCCAGGCAGTTGGTGGTGCAGCTGGCGTTGGAGATGATGTGGTGGCTGTCGGGGTCGTAGGCGTCGTGGTTGACGCCGAGCACCAGGGTGACGTCGACGTCCTTGCCGGGCGCGCTCACGATCACCTTGCCGGCGCCGGCGGCCAGGTGGCGGCCCGCGCCCTCGCGGTCACGGAAGAAGCCGGTCGACTCGACCACCACGTCCACCCCCAGCTCCCCCCAGGGAAGGCTGCCCGGGTCGCGCTCGGCGAACACGCGGATCAGGCCGCCATCGACCACCAGCCCGTCGCCCGCCACCTCGACCGACCCCGGATACGCGCCGTGCACCGAGTCGTACTTGAGGAGATGGGCCAGGGTGTGCGCGTCCATCAGGTCGTTGACGGCGACGAGCTGGACGTCGGGGGCGTCCTCCCTGGCGAGGGCGCGCAGCACGTTGCGGCCGATGCGGCCGAATCCGTTGATGGCGAGTCGAATCGACATGGGTGGCGTTGTCTCCCGGGGCGTGTCTGATGCTTCCTTGGGGAATCTGCCCGGACGCACCCCGCTGGCGGGTCAGAGTTCCAGGAACAACCTAACGGGGAAGCGCGCGCGCGAAGGTGACCAGGGCGACCCGGCCCACCCCCGCGCGGGCGAGCGTTTCGGCGGCCGCCCGGGCGGTGGCCCCGGTGGTGAGGACGTCGTCGACCAGGAGCACGTTCCCGCGGTGCAGTCGGTCGGCGCCGGGCCGGAGAGAGAAGGCGTCGCGCACGTTGGCCATCCGCTGCTGCGGGTGCAGCGAGACCTGGGTGCGCTTCTGGCGGCGGCGCTCGAGCAGGTGCGCGAAGGCCAGTCCGGTGCGCCCGGCGAGCGCGCGCGCCAGCAGCTCCGCCTGGTCGTATCCCCGGCGGCGGCGGTGGGCGGAGGACGTGGGGACGTACGTGACGACGTGCTCCTCCAAGTCGGCGAACAGGGTCGCAAGGCGGCGCTCCATGAGCTCGGCCATCATGGGCGCCAGCTCGCGCCAGCCCTCGTATTTGAAGGCCGTGCACCAGAACGTCCGCGGGCGGGCGCAGGGCGACCGCGGCGCGGGCTAGCGAGAGCGCTTCGGGCCACTCCAGGCATTCGAGGCACGGCCGCCCGGGCCGGTCGCCGGTGCCCGCGGGATAGTCGCAGCGCGCGCAGCGCGGGGCTGGCGGTGCGCGCAGGCAGCCCCGGCAGGGCGCGCACACCAGCCCACCGCCCGCGATGCGCGAACCGCACGCGATGCAGGCACAGGGGAGCAGGAAATCCACGAGCGGGGCGAGCACGCGGCGGACGGTCCGGCGACGGGTCGCGGTGGGGAGCGCCAATCTCATGCGCAACGCGCCCGCTCGAGGGCTTCGCGCATGGCGGAGAGCGGCGCCTCGCGTCCCCACCAGAGCTCGAAAGCGGCCGCGCCCTGGCGCAGGAGCATCTCGCCCCCGTCCATGGCGGGAATGCCGCGCGCCCGGGCGGCATCGGTGAGGGGCGTCCCGGACGGAGCGTAGACCATGTCCATGACCGCCCCGACCCGCCCGAGGCGGTGGAGGTCGACCGCGAGCGGATCGCGCGTGCCCAACCCGAGGGAGGTCGCGTTCAGAACCAGGTCGAAGGCCTGCCCTTCCAGAGTTCGTGCATCGGAAACCACGCGCACCCGGGCGCCCCCGACTTCGGCGGCCATGGCTTCGGCGCGGGCGAGCGTACGGTTGATGACCCGCACCTCCGCGGCGTCTTCGTCGATGAGGGCGGCGACGGCTGCGCGTGCACCGCCCCCGGCGCCCGCCAGCAGTACGCGGGCGCCCCGGGCGGGCCCCGCCAGCAGCGCGCACATGGCGCGGCGCGCCCCCTCGACGTCGGTGTTGTCTCCGTGGATGCGCGCTCCCTCGCCCCAGAAGGTGTTGCACGCGCCCGTCCGCCCGACGGCGGCGGCCGCGTCGTCGAGCGCGACCGCCGCGCGCCGCTTGTGCGGCACCGTCACGTTGCCGCCGCCACCGGCCCGAGCCAGGGTGCGCATCACCGGGGCGACATCCTCGGGCTGGCAGGCGATCGCCACGTACCTGCCGTCGAGTCCGGCGGCACGGAGCGCGGCGTTCTGGATCGCGGGCGAGAGCGAGTGCGCCACCGGGTTCCCCAGGATGGCGAAGACGCGCGTGCCGGCGCGCGGGGCCGGGATCGTCATGGCGTTCCCTCGGCGGTCACGCGTCCGTTCCCGGGTCGAGACGGTCGAGGACCGCCTCGATCAGCCGCTCGAGCTGCGCGCAGGTGTCCCGATAGTGATCATCGCTTCCCCCGAAGGGGTCTGCGACGCCACCCGACACGTCACCGGCGAAAGCCGTGATCACCTCCGCGTAGCAGCGGCCCCGGCCGAGCGACTCCACCGCCGCCAGGTGCGACGGAGACATCGCCAGCACCAGGTCGGCCCACTCCAGCTCGTCCTCGCCGAGCAGCCGCGCGGCGTGATGATCCAGTTCGAGGCCCCGGTCGCCCACGGCCGTGCGCGCGCCGGCCGAGGCTGGCGAGCCCTCGTAGGCCATGGTTCCGGCGGATCGGACCCGGATGCCGCTCAGGCCGCGTTGGCGTGCGCGGGCGCGGGTGAGCACCTCCGCCATGGGGCTCCGGCAGGTGTTGCCGGTGCAGACGTAGAGGAGTCGGATGTCCTTCGTTGCCGCGTCCGGCGGCACATCACCCACCTCGGCGTACCTCTCCCCGGTGTCCTGCCGACGGTCGTCCACGTCAGCGTCCTCCCTCGCGGAGGGACAGATCTCCCGGAGTTCCGAAAGGTCCAATGCGCCGGCGCGCAGCACCACCGGGTCTCGTGCGGTGCAGTCGACGATGGCCGAGGCAGGCGCTGGGGGAAGCTCGCCGGCATCCACCACCCACAAGCGCTCGTCGGCTGCGAGCGCGCGCACCGTTTCCCACGCCTCCTTCCGTGAGCGTGCGGGAGCGCCGCCGGGAGGGTTGGCGCTCGTGGAGGTGATCGGCGCGCCCACTTCGTCCAGGATCTGCCGCGCCACCGGGGCCGGGCTCATGCGGACCGCCACCCCTCCGCTCCCGCCCCGCACCTGAGCCGGGAAGGAGTGCCCGGGGTCGGGCAGAACCAGGGTGAGCGGGCCGGGCCACAGGCGCTCGGCGAGCCTCCGCGCGCAGCGGTTCCAGACGAGCCCGGCGGCCGCTTGCGGGTCGGGGAGGAGGAGCAGGAAGGGCTTGTCGGCATCGCGCCGCTTGAGCGCCGCCAGCGCGCGCAGGGGGCCGTCCTGCACCAGCCCTCCCAGCCCGTACACGGTCTCGGTCGGGTAGGCCAGCAGCCCTCCGGAGCGCAGGTGCCGACCCACCTCGCGCAGCTCGCCCGCGGGAAGCAGGCCGTTCCGGCAGGCGATGATGCGCGGTGCGCTCACGCGCCCTCATCCGCCGCCTCGAGCAGGCGCTCCGCGAGGATCAGGTCCTCGGGGCGGGTCACCTTGAGGTTGCGCGGCGATCCCTCCACCATCTCGACCTCGCCGCCCAGGAGTTCCACCAGCGAGGCGTCGTCCGTGCCCTCGACCCCGTTCTCGCGTGCCCGCCGGTAGGCGCGTTCCAGGAGAGGCCGCGGGAAGGCCTGGGGGGTCTGGGCATGCCAGTAGCGGCCGCGCGGCGGTGTGCGGACCACCCGTCCACTCGCGTCGACCTCCTTCAGCGTGTCCACCGCGGGCACGCCGGCGACCACGGCCCGGCCGGCCGCGGCCGCGCGCAGACAGCGCTCCACGAGGCCGCGCGCCACCAGCGGCCGGGCGCCGTCGTGCACCAGCACAACCTCCACGGCGGGCGGGAGGGCGGCCACCGCCGCCGCCACCGAATCGCCCCGGGTGGCTCCTCCCGCCACGACCCGCACGCGCGGGTCGGCGCCGGTCAGCCAGGCCGGAGGATGCGCGGCCTGATCGGGGGGGAGGGCCACGACCACGCATTCCACCCCGGGCGTCTCCAGAAAGGGGCGGATGGCGCGCAGCAGGATGGGCTGTCCGTCGAGCTCCAGAAAGGCCTTGCGGACCCCTCCCATGCGACGGCCCGCCCCCGCCGCCGGCACGGCGACTCCGGCCCGGCAGGGAGATCGCCGATCGCCCGGGGTCACCCCGCGTATCCGCCCGGCGCGCCGCTGCGTCCGCCGGGGGTGGGAGCGGTGGTGCCGGCTCCCTCCGGCGCGACGGGCAGGAAACGCGCGTGGGCACGGTCGAAGTAGAGCGGGACAACCGCGGTGGGGCCGTTGCGCTGCTTGCTCACGTTCAGCTCGGCCTTGCCTTCCAGCGAGTTGCCGTCGCGGTCGGTGTCGGCGTAGTACTCCGGCCGGTAAAGGAACATGACCAGGTCGGCGTCCTGTTCGATGCTTCCGCTCTCGCGCAGATCGGACAGTTGCGGCCGATGGTCGGCGCGCTGCTCCGGAGCCCGGCTGAGCTGGCTCAGCGCCACGATCGGCACGTCCAGTTCCTTGGCCAGCGCCTTGAGCCCGCGCGAGATCTCGCTCACCTCCTGCTGCCGGTTCTCGCTGTTCCGGGAACCGGCCATCAACTGCAGATAATCGATCACCAACAGCCCGAGCCGGCTTTCGGCCTTGAGGCGGCGGGCCTTGGCGCGCACTTCGAGCACGGTGTTGCCCGGGGAGTCGTCGATCCAGATGGGAGCGGTATTGAGGTGTCCCGCGGCGACAGCCAGTCTCTGCATCTCCTTGGTGGTGAGTTCGCCCCGGCGAAGTCTCTGCGCGTCCACCGGCCCGTCGGAACACAGCAGCCGCTGCACCAGTTCCTCGTTGGACATCTCCAGGGAGAACACCCCCACCGGCACCTCCTCACCCGCCGCGTGCCTGGCCACGTTGAGCGCCCAGGAGGTCTTCCCCATGGACGGCCGTCCCGCGACGATCACCAGGTTTCCTTTCTGCAGGCCGCCGGTGTAATAGTCCAGCAGGGGGAACCCGGTAGGCACCCCGGTGAGTTCGCCCTTTGCTTCCTGCAATCGCTCGATGTGCTCGAAGGCCGGCCAGAGCAGTTCCTTGATGCGGACGAACCCCTCGCGGTCGTGCCCCGAGGCCACCTGAAAGATGCGCTGCTCGGCTTCGTCCACGATCTGCTCGACGGAGCGCTCGCCCTGATCGTAGACATCGCGGATGATGTGCGAGGAGGCGTCGATGAGGCGGCGCAGCAGCGCCTTGTCGCGCACGATGCGCGCATGGTGCTCGATGTTGGCGGCGGTCGGAACCGCGTCCAGCAGTTCGGCGAGGTAGTCGTAGCCCCCGGCGGCCTCCAGCTCCTCGGTCTTGCTGAGCTCGTCGCTGACGACGATGACGTCGACCGCGTCGCCGCGCTCGAACAGGCGCAGGACGGCGCGGTAGATGCGCCGGTTGGCCTCCGAGGCGAACATCGTGTCCGAGACCACTTCGACGGCGCGCGCCACCGCGTCGCGGTCGATGAGCATGCCCCCCAGCACCGCCACTTCGGCCTCCAGCGAAACCGGCGGCTGGCGGTCGTACGCGGGGGCCTGCTCCTGCGCGACGGGAAGTGCGGTGGTACTCAGGGTGCCTCGGCGGTTGAATGTGAACGGTCGAAGGACCGGGGGCGCCTATCCGCCGCCGGACCGGCCGGTGCGGTCCATCGTGTTTCGCAGCAACTGAAGGTCGTCCCACACGGCTTGCGTCCAGCCGCGGTTCCGGAGCAGCGCCGCCGGGTGGTAGGTCACCAGCGCGGGCACGCCTCTGTAATCGTATATCTCGCCCCGGAGCTTGCCCAGAGCAACCTGGCGTCCGGTGATGAACTGCGCCGCGAACCCGCCCACCGCCAGGATGACCTCCGGAGCCACCAGCTCGATCTGCCGCTCGAGGTATGGGGTGCAGGCCTCGATTTCATCCGGCATCGGGTTCCGGTTCCCCGGGGGCCGGCACTTGAGGACGTTGCAGATGTAGACCGAGTCCTTGCGCGAGAGGCCGACCGACGCCAGCAGGAGATCGAGCAGCTTGCCCGCGCGGCCCACGAACGGAAGTCCGGTGCGATCCTCGTGCATCCCCGGCGCTTCGCCGATGACGACCAGCCTGCCCCGCGGGTTCCCGTCGGAGAAGACCACCTGCGTGCGGCCTCCGGCAAGCCGGCAGCGCTCACAGGCGAGCGCCGTGCGCCGAACCTCTTCGTAGTCTCCGGACACAGGGGCCGGCATCTCGCCGGCCGGTGCGGCGGGACGGGCGCGGGCCAGCGCGAGCGCCTCGTCCCCGCTCAGACGGCTGAACACGATGTCGCCCTCCCCCAGCTCCTTCCGCTGGCTCAGGTAGCGGGCAAGGGTCTCCCTATCCACGCGCGTCGGCGGGGCTCACGACGACGCCTGCGAGAACCTGCGCGCGGGGGCGCCGTCCAGCCGGTCGAGCACCGCCTCGGCGATCTCATCCTTGGGCATCAGCGGAAGCGCTTCAGCCGAGCCATCGGGAGCCAGCAGGGTCACCGCGTTCCGTTCGCCGAACGGGCCGTCACCGGGACCACGCGCGTGGTTGGCGACGATGAGGTCGAAGGCCTTGCGCTCCATCTTGCTGCGCGCCCGGGCGAGGAGGTCGTCCGTCTCCAGTGCGAAACCGACCACCCTCGCCCCCGGTTTCCGCAGCGGCTTGGTGTCCAGCGCGACGTCCGGGTTGGCGGTCAGTTCCACCGACAGGGAGGCGCCTTCCCGGGCGCGCTTGATCTTGCCGGAGCGAGCGCGGGCGGGACGGTAGTCGGCCACGGCGGCCGCGAAGATCACCACGTCCGCGCGCGGGATCGCCTCGGCCACGGCGTCGAGCATCTCGCGCGCGGTGGCCACGCGGGTGCGCTGTACCCCGGGCGGGCGCGCCAGGTGGGTGGGACCGGACACCAGCGTCACGCGGGCGCCCCGCCGCCAGGCCGCGCGGGCGAGCGCGTGCCCCATCCTCCCCGACGAGCGGTTGCCGACGAAGCGCACCGGGTCGACGGGTTCCAGGGTCGGCCCGGTCGTGATCAGGACCTGCCTGCCTGCCAGGAAGGCGTCCGTCTCGAGCGCCCTTCCCACGTGCTCGACGATGTCCGGGGGCTCGAGCATGCGGCCCGGTCCCTCCCCCTCCCCGAACGCCAGCGGTCCGGTCGCGGGCCCGGCGACCGCGTAGCCCAGCTCGTCCTGCAGGTACGCGAGGTTGCGGGTGGTCTGCGGGTGCGCGTACATGCGGTCGTTCATTGCCGGGCAGATCACCACCGGGGCGCGCGTCGCCAGGAGGGTGGTGGTGAGCAGATCGTCCGCCCGCCCGGCGGCCGCGCGCGCGATCAGGTCGGCAGTGGCGGGGGCCACGCAGACGGCATCGGCCTCGGCGCCCAGACGGATGTGCATGGCCGCCCCGTCCGCCGAGAAGAGTTCGGTCAGGACCTTGCGCCCGGTTAGCGCCTCGAAGCTGAGCGGGGTGACGAACCGGGTCGCGCCCCCGGTGAGCACGACGTCCACCTGCGCGCCCAGCCGGGTGAGGTCGCGCGCGAGCTGGACAGACTTGTAGGCGGCGATGCCACCGGCAACCCCCAGGACGATCCGGCGATCGCGCCAGGGACGCCGCGGGGCGAGCGCGCGGGACACCGATCAGGCCTCCTCGCGGCTATTCCGTCCCCTGGCTCCGGAACTGCAGCCGGTACTCGATGTGGTCGGAGGTCAGCGCCTCGAGCGCCTTGGTGGTGAGCTTCTTCTCGTCCATGGGCATCGCCTCGCGCGGCATCGCGTTGAGCTCGCGGGCATACTTCGCGGCGATCAGGACGCCCAGGTACTTGCTCATGGCGGGTTCGGCGACTTCCTGGGGTGTAAACACGCGCATCTGTCTTCTCCGGAGATGTGGCTATTCCGATAAGATATCGAAATCCCGGGCGAGAAGTGTAGCGATCCCGCGGCGGAGCGACTCCGCCTCCTCCCTCGCGGCGCGCAGCGACCCGGCCGCGCTCGCGTCTCCGCGCGCGATCGCCCGCACCGCCGCGACGGTCGCGTCCAGGTCGTCGTTGACCAGCACGTGGTCGAATTCCGGCACCCGCGCCAGTTCGTCGCGCGCGACTCCCAGCCGGCGGGCGACCTCGTCCCGCGGCTCGGTTCCGCGCCCGGACAACCGTGCGAGCAGCGTCCCGAGCGACGGCGGCAGCAGGAAGACGAACACGGCCGAAGGGACATTTCCGCGCACCTGGGCGGCGCCCTGGACGTCGATGTCCAGCAGCACGCGGCGCCCGTCGCCCCCTGCCAGATTGCGCAGCGGGGTCCCGTACATCTGGTCATGCACGCGCGCCCATTCCGCGAACTCGCCGGCGTCCACCATGCGCTCGAACTCCTCCCGGGACACGAATTCGTAGTCCGCGCCGTCGCGCTCGCCCGGGCGGGGCCGGCGGGTGGTCGCGGAAACCGAGAAGACGAAGCCGCCCCGGTCCGCGGCCAGCGCACGGGCCACGGTGGTCTTGCCGACCCCGGTGGGGCCCGCCAGCACGATGGGGCCGTCGCCGGGCGTCGGCGGCGTCACTGGACGTTCTCCAACTGCTCGCGAATGCGCTCCACCCCACCCTTGAGCGACAGGACCGACTCCGCCATGCGGGCGTCGTTGGCCTTGGCGCCGATGGTGTTGGCCTCCCGGTGCATCTCCTGCATGATGAAGCCCAGCCGCTTGCCCACCGGCGCTCCGTCGGCTCCCTCGAGCGTCTCCTCGAAGAGCTGCATGTGCGAACGCAGGCGCACGATCTCCTCGTTGATGTCCCATCTCTCGGCCAGGTGCGCGATCTCGCGGGCGATCCGGTCCGGGTCCGCAGGCACATCGCCGAGCAGCTCCTGGATGGCCGCGCTCAGGCGGTCGCGCTCCCGGACGAGACGCTCCGGGGCCCGTTCCTCCACGCGGTCGAGTTCCTCGCGCATGCCGGCCAGCACGTCCAGGAGATCCGCCTCCATGCGCTCCCCCTCCGCCCGCCGCATTCGGACAGCAGCGTCCGCCGCCTCGCCCGTCACCTCGCGCAGGTCTTCTTCGTCGATGTCGATTTCGCGACGCGCGGAGTCCCTGCTCCGCATCACGCCCTGGAGCCGGATCAGCGCATCGAGCCCGATCCGGCTGTCCAGCCTCAACTCCGCGGCGAGACGCTCGAGCGATGCCGCCCAGGCGCGGGCACGCTCGACGTCCACGAGGAGTTCCGGCTCGGCGCTGTCGCCGGGATCCAGCGTGAGCGAGTAGCTGACGTGCCCCCGGGGCAGCGACTTCTTCAACCAGCGTTCGATGCGGGCGTGATGACGTTCGCACCCGGGAGGCGTCCTGAGCCGGGCGTTGAAGAAGCGGTGGTTGACCGTGCGGATCTCCGCGCGCACAAGACCCTGTTCCGTCTCGCACGCGGCTTCGCCGTATCCGGTCATGCTGTGAATCACGCGCCGCGCCTCAGTTCCACAGCGTCCACTTGATCCCGTAGATGGACCGGCCACCGGGGAGAAACCGCTCCGGGAAGTCCTGCAGTTCCCGCTCCGCGGTGAAGTTTTCGGTCAGCACGAAGAGATGGAACGTCAGAACCCGGAGTTGCAGGCGAAAGTACCAGCTCTGGTGATAGGGCACCGTGAGAAACGCGGGCGCGTTCACCTCTCCTTCGGGGTCGGCTTCTCCGGGAAGCTCGCCGCCGGGGTCCTCAGGCGCCATGAAGGGCACGACCATGGGCTCGCGTCCCTCCACTCCGATCTCGGTCCAGATCTCGAAGTTCTGCGTCTCCAGGAAGGTCCTGTGGTATCCGAGCTGCCCGTTCCAGCTCTCTTCCGGCAGATAGCGCCAGTCGGGCGCATCCTTGTCCCATACCTGGTAGGACAACCCGGCGTAGAGGCCGTTGAAGTACAGGGGCACCCGGGCGCTGGCCTCGATTCCCGAGCGCTTTCCGCCCTCCTGCACCACGCCCGCGGAGTCCATCGGGAACCCGAACGGCGTGAGCTGGTCCTGCTCGAGCTCGACCCGGGCCGCCCCGAGGGACAGGCCGCGCCAGGCGAACTGCGCTCCCACGCGGGTGGAGCTTCGCTCGGTGGTGAAGGAGACGGGAGGCCCGGCAAGCCGGGGGATCTCCGGGATGGTGTCGCGGGGATCGAACAACCGGAAGGGAACCCCCGTCACGCCGTCCCGGGTCTCGCCGAAGAACGAGAGGCCGAGCAGGGGCGCGGTCCACGCGCGCAGGCTTCGGAGCGAGAGATCCTCCCCGAGCCACCTCTCACGGCTCCAGTCTCCTTCGATCCCTCCCAGAAACGTGTGCAGGCCGGCGGCGACCTCCAGGGTCCGCTCGGGCCATGCGTCGCCGCCCATCGATGCCCAGCGACCGGTGGTCCACACGCCCGCACGCTCTCCGAAGGCGTGCTCGGCGGCGAGCCGGATGCCCGTCTGGCTACGGCTCAGGGACGCCACGGCCGCATCGGGGTTCGCTTCGTCCGCCGGAGCGGTCGTGGAGGATCTTCCGGTAAACACCTCCGCGTTGACGCCGTCAAGCAGGATGGCTCGCGCGCGCAGGCTCCAGTCGCTCCTGCCATGCTGCGCGGGCGTGTAGAGCGCGCTCGGGCGGGAGGCCGAGATGCGGCGCAGCTCCCCGCGCAGGCTCACGCGCGAGCCCACGTGGCGGCTGTAGCGCAGCCAGCCGCCGGTCGTGGCCCCAGGCTCCCTGCGCCCGGTGCCCTCGGTGTCGAGGCGGTCCAGCGTAAAGGCCAGGCTCCCTCCCAGGGAGAAGGGGTGCGAGAAGGTCGCGCGCAGCATGTTGGTCTGAAGATCCCCGGTTCCCACCTCGACCAGGGAATAGGGTCGTGGATCATCCACTTCGAGGCTGGTCAGCTCCACGCGCAGGCCGTCGGTGGAGCGGCGCACGCGCACATGCTGGAACCCGGCCAGCCCGACCTGCGCCAGATCGGGGGCGCCGGCCCTGAGCGGGACCATCTCGAAGCCGTCGATGTAGAGGCGCACGCGCCCGCCTCCGCCCCCGAAGGCGGTCACGATGTTGGGGGTTCCGAAGTCCCCTCCTCTCAGCGCGACAGTCCCCGGAATCTGATCCAGAAGCTGCGCCAGCGAGAGCGCCTGGTTGCCGAGCAGCGCCTCGCGGTCCCATTCCCACACCCCGGCGGCCCATCCGCCGCGGGAGGGGTCGGGAAGCTGCGGGAAGGGCTGGACGACGAGGGAGTCCGCGAGTGAATCCCCCTCGAGGGGGAATCCGCCGGGAGGAGCGAATCCGCCGCCGGGGAGAGAGTCCGCGGCCAGCGAGTCGGGCACCGGCGCGAGCGAGTCGGCTGCGGCTGCGAGGGAGTCGACCGCGGCGGTGTCGGCCGGAGGCGGAGGCACCGTGTCCGGAGGCTCCTGTGCCGCGGATCGCCCGGGAACCAGGCAGAACAGGATGGCGACGCAGATGGCGCTGGAGCGGGAGGGGCGCGGGAGGCTCCGCGGCATCGGAACGGCAACGCCCGCAGGCGCTACTGCCGGTTCCGGGGGCGACGTCACGCGGCGCGCGTCCTGACCCACTCGATGAGCAGCCGGGTCGGAGACCCGTAGCCGCCCGGCCGCTGGTAGGGCAGCTTCCCTTCCCCGTACGCGGTGCCGGCGATGTCCAGATGGGCCCATTTCGCGTCCCCCACGAACTCGCGCAGGAAGCAGGCGGCCGTGATGGTGCCGGCGGGACGCCCGCCCACGTTCTTCAGATCGGCGGTGTGGCTGTTGAGCTGGCGGCGGTACTCCGGCCAGATCGGCAGCGGCCAGCAGCGCTCGCCGCTGAGGTCGCCGGCGGCGCGCAGTTCCTCCACGAGGGCATCATCGGTCCCCAGGACCGCGGAAGCATGGTGCCCGAGCGCGATGACGCAGGCGCCGGTCAGCGTGGCGCAGTCCACGATGGCGTCCGGCTCGAAGGTGCGCGCGTACGAGAGGGCGTCCGCGAGGATCAGCCTGCCTTCGGCGTCCGTATTGATCACTTCGATGGTCTTGCCCTCCCGGGACCCGATGACGTCTCCCGGCTTGACCGCGCTTCCGTTCACGAGGTTTTCGGAGCTGGGAACGATGCCCACCACGTTGACGTCCAGGCCGAGGCGGGCGACACCTCGCATGGCGCCCAGGACGGCGGCGCCGCCCGACATGTCGAACTTCATGTCCTCCATGCCCTTGGCCGGCTTGAGCGAGATGCCCCCCGCATCGAAGGTCAGCCCCTTGCCCACCAGTACCAGCGGAGCATCGCCGCGGGTTCCGCCGTGATACTCGAGGACGATCAGCCGCGGGTCCTGCGCCGAGCCCTGGGCGACGGCCAGGAGCGCCAGCATGTTCTCGTCCCGCATCTCCCGGGGCCCGAGCACCCGCACCTCGAGGCCCAGCTCCGAGGCCAGATCGCTTGCCCTGTCGGCCAGGTGGGTGGGCGTGGCCACGTTCCCGGGCCACGACTGGAGGGTGCGCGCGAAGTTCTCCGCCTCCGCCAGGATCGCCCCCGTGCGAGCGCCCGATCCCGTCGCATCGAAGTCGGATTCCGTCGCGATCTCCACGGTCGTGACGGTGCAGGCGGGGGGATCCTTCTCGTCGGCCCGGGTCTTGAGCTCGTCAAAGCGCCAGGCCGCGAGGACGGCGCCCTCCGCCACCACCTGCCCAAACTTCTCCGGGTCGATCGAAGGGGCGCCCAGCCCGTCGATGGTTACCCGGTCGATCTCCAGCTCGGACGCCTTGCGCACGGCCCGCGCGGCCAGCCGCCTGATCGCCTCGGGGTTGCAGTCGGCCCGCTTCCCGGCGCCGAGCAGAAGAAGGCGCCGCGGGCCGGCATCGCCGGGGTCGGCGTGGAACAGGTGGCTGCTTCCGGAGCGGCCGCGAAGGTCCCCGGCAGCGCGCGCCACGGAGCGGGCGAGAACCGAGCCCGGGGCGGCCAGCGGGGGAGCGTCTCGCCCCTCGAACAGGAACCCCGCCACGAGCGGCGTGTCATGCCGGCCGGACGGCCCGCGAACGACCTCTACCCGCATGTGCCTCCCGCCTACATGTGGTCGATCACGGCCTGTCCGAAGGCCGAGGTCGACACCTTGGTCGCGCCCTCCATCTGGCGCTCCAGGTCGTACGTCACCGTCCGGGCCGCAACGGCGCCCTCCAGGCCCCGGTCGACGGCGTCCGCCGCCTCGGTCCAGCCCATGTGCTGGAGCATCATACCCGCGGACAGGATCAGCGACCCCGGGTTGACCTTGTTCTGGCCGGCGTACTTGGGCGCCGTCCCGTGCGTGGCCTCGAAGAGGGCGACTTCGTCCCCCAGGTTCGCGCCCGGCGCCATCCCGAGGCCGCCCGCCTGCGCCGCGCACGCGTCGGAGAGGTAGTCGCCGTTCAGGTTGGGCGTCACGATGACGTCGTATTCCGAAGGCCTCAGCAGCACCTGCTGGAACATGGCGTCGGCGATGCGGTCCTTGACCACGATGCGGCCCGCGGGATCCGCGCCCTCCCAGATGGCCGACTCGGGAATCGTCTCATCCCCGAAATCCCGGGCGGCGACCTCGTATCCCCAGTCGCGGAACGCGCCCTCGGTGAACTTCATGATGTTGCCCTTGTGCACCAGCGTCACCGAACTGCGCCCGCGCGCCACCGCGTAGCGCAATGCGGCGGCGACATGACGATGAGTGCCGAACGGGCTGATCGGCTTGACCCCGATCCCGCTCCGCGGGCGC
Organism: Gammaproteobacteria bacterium; assembly: GCA_028819075.1. Classification (NCBI taxonomy): domain Bacteria; kingdom Pseudomonadati; phylum Pseudomonadota; class Gammaproteobacteria; species Gammaproteobacteria bacterium. The sequence goes on along the minus strand of JAPPMM010000023.1, from coordinate 2,419 downwards.
ACGTTGGCGCCCATCTCGTCCACAAGGAACGAGCGCACCCTCTCCGCGCCCTCGCTGCCGGAAGCCCACTCGATGCCCGCGTAGACGTCCTCCGTGTTCTCGCGGAAAATCACCACGTCGAGCTTCTCCGGCTCGCGCATCGGCGAAGGCACCCCGGGGATGTAGCGCACCGGGCGAATGCAGGAGTAGAGATCGAGCTGCTGGCGGAGCGTCACGTTGAGCGAGCGGATGCCCTTCCCAACCGGCGTGGTGAGCGGGCCCTTGATGGCCACCTTGAACTCGCGCAGCGCGTCGTAGGTCTCGTCGGGCAGCCACTCTCCCGTCTTCTCCTGCGCCTTCTCGCCCGCGTACACCTCCATCCACATGACCTCGCGCGAATCGCCGTACGCGTGAGCCACCGCCGCGTCGACCACGGCGCGGGTGGCGTGCCAGATGTCGGGGCCGATGCCGTCACCTTCGATGAACGGGACGATGGGCTTGGCCGGCACGTTGACTGCGCCGTCCCGAACGGTGACGGTCTCGCCCGCGGAGGGCACCTGAGCGTGTTTGTATTGTGCCATGAGGCTGCAGGGGGGCTAGGATACAGGGGTGAGTTCCGGCGAGCCCGATCTCGCCCGGGGTTCAAGGACCCGCGAAGTTTACCGCGGGTGTAAGGCGCTAACAAGCGATTGCCGGGTTGCATGAGAGCCCTACCGGGGATCATGGAGAGCAGAGGTGCGACGTACGAAGGAGGATCGATCCCAGGCCGGCTTCAAGCTGGCGCTGGTTCTGGCGCCCTTCCTGCTCGTGCTGGTTCTGGGGATGATCGAGTGGTGGATGCGCTCCCGGGGTCCGTAGGCCGGGCCCCGTCCCATTCGCGTTCCGGCCTCGTCCCGCAAATGGGACGTTCCTCGGCCGCGCGCGGGCCCAGGTAACGGAGAGTTTGGATGGCACGGTTTCTGCTTCAGATTCCCCATAATGTCCTGAAGCCTCGGGAGGGAATCATGCGCGCGATCCTCGGAAGTGCGGCGATGGTGTTGACGGCAGGGGTCGCCTGGAACCCGGGCGCGGCGGCTCAGGAGTTTGCCGAGGAGTCCTCCTTGTCCTTCGCGGTGGGCGCTTCGGTCTGGGACGGAGTCGGCGTCGGGCTCGCCTACCACCGGTCGACCTCCCTTCGCTCGCGGACCCCCGCCACGGCGGCGGAAGTGTTCTACGGCGTCGGGGTGAGCGACCGCTACTACATGGATTCGTATACGGGATACGACTATTCCGGACCTCGGTGCCGCTGGTACGGGGGCGACTACCTCTACGGCTGGATCGACCCGTACGACTACTCCGCACACCGGTGCCGGCGGCGGGTGAGCCGGTGGGGGCTGGCGATCTCCTTCGGATTCGGGTGGCACTACCCCGCTTATTACAGCCCCTGGTTCGCCTGGCATGACCCCTTCTGGAGCCCCTGGTACACCTTCAACCCCTGGTACGGGAACGGCTGGTACGGGAACGGCTGGTTCGGGAACGGCTGGTTCGCCTTCGGATGGCGCAGCCGGAGCTACGACCCGTGGTACTCGTATCCCGTCTACGGCGGCTACCCCGTCTACCATGGCTATCCGGTGCACCATGGCTACTACTCCTACGCGCCGCGCTACCGGTACGTGAGCGGCGGCAGGCTGGGGTACGGATCCGGATACGTGGGCGGGTATGCCCCGGCTCCGGGGGTGCGGTACAAGGAAGACCCGCGACGGACGGCGGTGGCGCGTACCGCGCGCGTCGCTCCGCGCACCACAGTGGCTCGAGTTTCGGAGCGATCGGCGGCCGCCTCCTCGCCAGCGGTGGAGAGAGGATCGGGCGTCAGCGCTCGGCCGCGCGTGGTGCGCCCGGAGCCAGGTTCTACCAGGACTGCACGGCCGCGAGGGAGCGGGGGTTCCGCGGAGGCCGTCCGGCCCGGGACGCGGACCGCGGCCCCGCGCATCCAGTCGCAACCACGCACGGCGCAGGTCCGGTCGGGGTCGGATGCGGCATCGGTCCGGCCCGGAACATTGCCGCGGTCCAGTGTGCAGCCCCGGTCCAGCGCACAGCCCCGGTCCAGCGCGCCGCGCGCCCAACCGCGTGCGTCGGCACCGCCGAATGTGCGCTCGCGACCGTCGGCAACGCCCCGCGTCCAGCCGCGTGCGTCGGGGCCACCCAGCGTGCGCTCACGGCCAACCCCCGCACCCCGCGTCCAGTCCCGGCCCGGCACCCCGCGGTCGCAGCCGCGCGTGTCGGCACCACCCAGCGTGCGTTCCCGGCCCACTCCGGCACCCCGCGTCCAGTCCCGGCCCGGCAACCCGCGCCCGCAGCCGCGCGCGTCGGCACCACCCAGCGTGCGTTCCCGGCCCACTCCGGCACCCCGCGTCCAGTCCCGGCCCGGCAACCCGCGCCCGCAGCCGCGCGCGTCGGCACC
>JAPPMM010000022.1 GCA_028819075.1 Gammaproteobacteria bacterium | reverse complement strand
GGTCACGGCCTCCGTTTCCGGCGCGGCGCAGCCGCCCCGGAGGCCGTGGTGCAACTGCAATCCGGCAAGAGGCATGCGCCGTCGCTGACGTGCACGTCCGGAACGCGTGTCCGCGCACACGGACCCCGATGTCGATGTGCGCTCGCCGCCCAGCCCCGTTGACCGTGTTTGCGGGACGGAACCGGCCTTCGAGCAACTGCAACTGGCGGAAGGGCCTTCCCTCCGCGAAGTTTCGTTCGCGCAGGTCGTGCGGTCCATCACGAGAGGAATCGAATGATGGCACGCACGAAACGAAGTCGGCGCTCGTACAGCGCCGGCGAATGGGGCCGGAACCGGGTGAGGGTGTTCACCGATCCCAAGACCGGCCTTTACCAGATGGAGTGGCGCGAGAACGGGCGCAGGCTCACCCGGTCGCTGAAGCACCGCGATTGGACTCGGGCCAAGAGGCAGGCCGACGAGGCCGCCGCGGGCTTCGCGGTTCACGAGCCCAACGGCAACGCCGAACCCGAGCCGCTCACGCTGGAAAGGCTCTTTGACATCTACGGTGAGGAGGTGACGCCGACCAAGGCCGACAGGTCGCGGCGATACGACCGGGTTGCGATGAGGATGTTCCTCGGGTTCTTCGGACTCGACCGCGATCCGGCGACCCTGTCGCAGCGCGACTGGGATCGCTTCATCCGGGCGCGGAGGGTCGGCAAGGTTGGACCCAGCGGCAAACCCGTGTCCGACCGGACAGTCGAGTTCGACCTGAGATTCCTGATCGCGGTCCTCAACTGGGCCTCGAAGTCCCGAGACGAGAACGGAAGGCTCCTTCTCGACTCGAATCCGCTGAGGGGCTTGAAGACGCCCAAGGAGAAGAACCCCACCCGGGTCGTCCTCTCCGACGAGGAGTACGGGGCGTTGCTCGGAGTCTCCCGGAAGGTGGACTGGAGGTTCCATGTCGCGCTCGTGCTGGCCCACGAAACGGGACACAGAATCGGCGCGATCCGTCAGCTTCGGTGGTCTGATATCGACTTCGACGACAGGACCATCGTCTGGCGGGCGGAGCATGAGAAGACCGGCTACGAGCACGTCACACCGATGACCGACGAGGCCGTCGTCGCCTTGGAAGAGGCTGCGCAACGCAGGTATCCCGACGCCGGGGACTCTCCGGTGTTACCTGCCCCCAAGGACGCCTCGCGGTGCGCGGGCCTGTCGGCGGTCCGGTATTGGTGGGACAAAGCCCAATCACTGGCGGGGCTCGAACCGAAGCGCGGGAGGGGTTGGCACTCGCTGAGGCGGAAGTTCGCGTCCGACCTAATGGCCCTTCCGCTGAAGGTGCTTTGCGAGCTCGGCGGCTGGAAGGAGGCCCAGACGGTGCTGCGCTGCTATCAGCAGGCCGACGCTGGACAGCTCAGGAAGGCTTTGGAGAGCCGCCCGAGGGTCTGCGCCTGACCCAAGTCGATTGGCGGGAACCGAAAAGCGGGAAAACGGAGTCTGAGTCCCGTAAGGTCAATGTTCACATCAGGTTGTGAACACGACTGCTTCCGCCGCAGTAGCAGAAGTCGAACTCGGGATGCTCGACATCCTGAACCAGGTCGTAGGTCTCCCACAGCCCGCGCGGCAAGATGACGTCGCAGTGGCGCACGTAGTCGAGGTGCACACCGTCTACGGCAGGATTGGCGGCCAGGTCACCCACCAGGCCCCGCAGGTACGCCCGCACCGGCTCCCGCGATGGGCAGACCCACCTGTAGTAGTCCACATAGGGCGGATGTTCGAGCGAGCTCTCGAGGTTGCGGCTCACGGTGAACCACTCGGGATGGTTCTCACGGGCCCACGCGTCCCCGTTCCGGTTCATCGTCCAGAACCAGCGATGGTACTCCAGTCCCTCGGCGCGGGCGGCGCCCGAGACCAGATCGATGTCTCCGCCGCCGACCAGCACGGCGCTGACGCCGGATTCCCGCAGGCGCGCGAACTGCCGTCGCCACTCGCCCTCGTCGCGGTCGCGGTTCCCGTGCACCCAGCTCCAGACGCTGAAGGATGAGGCTTCATCGATTCCGGAAGCGCAGCTCAGCAGCGGTGCCAACGCCAGCGCGCCACCGGCAGCCTGAACGAAGTCGCGACGGTTCATTCCGGCACCCCCTCTACGTCATTCCGGGACACCCTCTACGAAGCGCACCACGCCCCACTTCTCCGGGATGTGCATGTCGATCTCTCCCTGGGGAGCCCAGACCCAGTTGTCTTCGGGATGATCGCTCCAGTCGACGGGCTCGCGCGCTTTGCGGTAGCCCCCGTCCTCGATGATGAGCGGCCACTGAACACGGGAGAAGTTGACGCGCCATTCGTCGCCGGGATTCGGGGCCATCCCCGGCTCGCGATTCCCGGAATCCGGCGCCGCGCGCCCGCCGCCTTGCCGTGAATTGTCGGGCACCGCTTCCGGGCCGGCCGCTACCCCGTCCGGGGGCCGGAGCGCCGACCACGGAATCGCGATCTCCACGGTCCAGCCCCGGTCCTCATCCGACGGGTCGTTGAGCGTACCGTCCAGCGCCACTGCCGTGCGCAGCCCCTCCATGTCCCACGCGATGTGCGCGCTGCCCCCTGCGCGGTAGGGCTTGTCCAGGAAGAGGTCGAACTCGGTTCCGAGCGCATTGATCTCCAGCTCGTAATACGCCAGGCCGTCGCCATCGGGATCGAGGAAAACCTCGAAGTCGTGGTCGCGATAGATGATCGCGTCCCGCTCCGTGAGCGTCGCCCAGAGGTGCGGCTCCTCGAGTTCCGCGCCGACATACAGGTAGCGCTCGTCCCATGTGAGCCTGGCGCGGGTGGCCCACTGCGGAATCGGCCAACTCTCTCCGCGGATATCGACGAAGGACTCGGTCCAGGGCGCCGCCCGCCACGCTTCCTCGTCCAGATCGCCGTCGATGACCGGGGCAGCCGGGGCTCTGGGCGCTTCATACAGACGCGCGTCACCGGCAAGCTGGGCATGAGCCTCCAGCGACCCACCCGCGACCGTGGCACCGGCACACGCCAGTACCACGGCCCGGATGAGTGCGCTTGGCAAGGGCATCCGCGAGCGTTGTCGGAAGGATCCTGTTTGCGTCGACTTCGTCATCGTCGCAAACAATACCGCATCAGTGCGGATCGAACGACTTCTGCCATCCCAGGGTGAGCATCCAGTCGGACTCCAGTTGGGGGCCGTGCAGGGACTGGCAGACGGGCAGGTGCCACTCCTACGTCCTGTGACCCACCAGAACCGCCATCGGCCCCTCGTGCCACGCGATCCCGGCCGTGAAGCCCCCTGCCGCCATCGCCGCCAGCTCCTGCTCGATCGGCTGGTAGGTGTCTTCTTCCGCCCACTCCGCAAAATGCTGATACGCCCGTTCCTCGGGGATGCCCCGCGAGACCATGTGCGCGGCCCAGAATGCGTACCCCGCCTCCCGCCCCGCAGGGTCGGAGGGCATCACGGCATCCGCGTTTACGAAAACGCCTCCGGGGCGCAGGGATGCATGGATGCGCCGGTAGAGGGCACCCTTGTCCCGCATCTCGGGAATGTGATGGAGGGCGAGCGAGGCGCCCACCGCGTCGCACGCCGGAAACTGATCCAGGAAGGACTGCTCGCGGAAGCGCGCGCGGCTCCCGAAGCGCTCCAGCCTGACCCGCGCCTGGTCGAGCATCTCCGCATCCACGTCGACAAGCTCGACGGTGCCGACTGCATCGTGCTGGAGAATCGCCTCGGAAAGAGCGCCCGTGCCGGCCCCGAGGTCGAGGACCAGGCCGGGACGCACGGCCGCGACCGCGCGTGCGGCGGCATCCACCAACGTCTCGTAGCCCGGAATGAAGCGGCGGATGATCTCGTCGTACGCATCGACTTCGACGCGCAGGTGACGGCGAACGGAGTGCGACATGCGAGGCATTTTCTCATTGCGCCGCCGCCCGCGTCAATGCCAACGTACCACGTTCAGCAACCCTCCCGTCCGGAGGCGTCATGGCCGTCGTGAGCGCCGTTCCCTTCACCCTGAAACGCAGTTCCGACCTCTACACATCCGGCGGAGGATACGAGTCCACCACCGAGACCGCCCATGGGCTCGTGCGGCTGGAGGACGACCGCCTGGTGATTCAGTGGCGTGTCGCCGTGCTGACCGAATCGATGGAAGGCAGCGGCTACGAGACGCGCGAAGCGATCGAGCCCGTGAAGGAGATCGTGATTCCGCTGGCCAAGGTGGCGGGTGCGGTCGTGACGGCGCGGAAATGGTGGAGGCTGGCCGGCCCGAAGCTCACCATCACCGCTGCAGACCTACTCGCCTTCGAGAAGATCGCGGGACCGCAGGGCCTCAAGCTCAAGCATCCCTCGAAGCTCGTGCTGAGGATCAAGCGGGCCGACCGGCTGATCGCCGAGGAGTTCGCCGCCGAGCTGGCGCTCACGCTGACGCGCTTGCCGGAGGACCGCGGGCGGGGACCGCTGCCGGAGGACCGCGGGCGCCGAGAGCTGCCGAAGTAGCCATCCCGTCCCTGGCGCCGTCGCGTCGCCAGGTCGTTGCCATCGAGACACCCGCAAGGCTAGAGTTCGCCGCGCCGAAGCACACAGCGGCGCTGCAAACCTGAACAAAGAGGAAGGGAAGACACCATGACCGTCGACATCAACGAAGTCGGCACCACCGCGTTCGTGATCGCCTGCTTCCGGGCGATGGAGAAGGAGAAGGCGCGGCCGCTTTTCGAGGACCCCTACGCCGAGTGGTTCGTCACGGACCAGGCGATGGGAATGGCCCGCCAGTTGGCCGACGCGGTGCCCGAGTCCACCCACATGCTCCGGTTCCGCACGCGCTTCTTCAACCGCTTCGTCGAGCGGGGGATCGCCGAGGGCGCGCGCCAGGTCGTCTCGCTGGGGGCCGGGCTCGACATGCGCGCCCAGATCTTCGCGGCGCCGGGGGTGACCCACTACGAGGTGGACCAGGGGGCGGTGGTTCGCTATAAGCACGACGTCCTGCGCGGACACGGTATCACGCCCAGCCCCGCGCTCCCCTTCAACTACCTGGAAGTCGACCTCCCGGAGAAGCTGGCGGAAGCCGGATTCGACCTGGACGCCCCGACGGTGATCGTGTGGGAGGGCAACACCATGTATCTGCCCACCGAGACCATCTTCCCCTTCCTGAACCGCCTGTGCGCCCGGATCACCTCGTTCCGGATCGCGTTCGACTACTTCGCGGAGGACATGCAGAAGCGGGACTTCGAGAGGCAGGAGGACCTCGAACGCATCGAGGCGGTGGAACGGGCCATGGGGGCGTCGTTTCCGACCGGTTTCGCCGACCTGGCGGTGTTCGAATCGGAGACACCGCTCCGGGTACTCGATGATGGGCCCATCGGCGACCTGGGCGAGGGATACGGCGTGGACGACATCGCCGAGAACATGGCGACGGACGAGGGGTTGAGCATCTATCAATACTGCGTGCTGGGCACGCGGTAACGCCGAGGGAATGAACCCGATGACACCGACGAATTCCGGCACGCCCGACCTTCGCTATCCCATCGGCCGGTACGCTCCTCCGGCCGAGATTACGGAGCAGCAGGTCGAGGCCTGGATCGACGAGATCGCGTCTCTGCCCGCGGATCTGCGGGCGGCGGTCGCGCCCCTCACGGACGAGCAACTGGACACGCCATATCGGCCGGACGGCTGGACCGTGCGCCAGGTCGTGCACCACCTGTTCGACAGCCACCTGAACAGCTACGTGCGCTTCAAGTGGACCCTGACCGAGGACCGGCCGGCCATCAAGGCCTACGACGAGAAGGCCTGGGCGGAGCTGCCGGACGCCCGGGGCCCGGTTGGCCCATCGCTCGACGCACTGGAGGCCCTCCACACCCGCTGGGAGGACCTGTTGCGCCGCCTCAACTGGTCGCAGTTCCAGCTCGAGTTCGTGCACCCGGAGGCCGGCGCGATCCCGCTGGCCCGGAACGTCGGCCTCTACGCCTGGCACGGACGGCACCATCTTGCCCACATCGAGCGGCTGATCGAGCGGGAAGGCTGGATGTAGGCGGCTCAGACGGTATGGCGGGCCCTGATCGCCCTTGCCCGGCGCCGGGTCTTCGCTTCTTCGATCACATCGTACCAGCTCGCCAGCGCCGGGTCGTCGGCCAGTGACTCTAGGGCTTGTCCGGCCTCGGGGTCCTGGCGTTCGGCCACGATCGTCAGCCAGCGCTTGATGAGGCCGTCGACCCGGAGGCTGAAGGTCGGGGAAGCGAGCCTGGATCCGGACCCGAGGCCGCCCCACCAGGGGTCGTACCAGGACCCCAGCGCCTTCACCAGCGCGGCGATATCGACCGTGTCCCATTCCACCCAGGGCTCGTCGATGGCGGGCTCCCGGGGCCAGGCGGGCACCAGAAACCGGAGAATGTGGCGCGCCCTCGGCTCCCGTCCCCGTTCCACGAAGTCCTCCACCGCAGGCCGGTATTCGCGAGGCGACACGATCAGGCCGGCGCCGAGCCAGACGGCGCGCTGAGCCACGTCCATCCCCTTCGCGGCGGCCCGGCGGCGGATTCTCCCGGCGAACTCACCCGGGGGCACGTGCGCGACGGCGGCCCACAGAAGCGCGTATAGCGCCGACACCTGCGTTCGGGCACAGCGCGTGGGGAAGACTCCGAGCAGCCGGGGTACACCGCGTCGCGCCACCTCGGCATGGACCCGATCGTCGGCGAGCGCGAAGAGATGGTTGTTGTGGTCCTTCCGCCGCCGGATGAGCGACCTGTGCACCGCCACCAGCGCCCGCGCGCAGGGTTCCGGGTGCACCCGGACGGCCCGCCGATACCACGCCGGCTCCTCCACGTAGGGCGTGATGTAGTAGCAGCCTACGGCCCTGGCGACCGCGTCGGCATCGAGCCCGGCCAGCGCATCTCCGCCGAGCCGCTCGACCTCGCCCATGCCGGCAAGGATCTGGTACGTGAAGCGCGGCACCGTATCGGTGAAGGGCGGCGCTTTCGCGAACTCCTCCTCCCGCCGGACGACCTCCTCGAGCGAAGGGAGATCGTCGCTCCCCACGAGCCGGGGAAGCCCGGCGAGCACCGACGCCAAGAGCCCCTCGTCGTCCCCCAGTCGAACGCCCAGGCGAACGATCGGGTCGTCCTGGAAGTGTTCCGGCATCGCGCCCATGTACGCGCGCCCGATCAGGTGCCAGAGCCAGGGCGACCCCCGGCCGCGTGCCAGGACGTCCTCGTCCATGCGGACGCCCGCCATGAACCTGATTCGTTCCTCGTGCAGGATCGGGTCTTCGTCGGCTTCCCGCCCGGGCAGCATCGGGTCTCGATACCCCGGGAATGATCTGCGTGGTTTATGCGCGGATGACGGTTCGTACCCCGGTGACGGCTCACGGACGGCACGGCTCTCTCCCGTTTCGCCAGCCGCGGAGGGGGTCGGGTTGTCGGCCCAGTAGCGCGCCGGGTGGGAGAGAAACTCCTCCAGCGGCACCCCACGCTCCCCCACCACGAGCGTCCGGGCACCCGGGAACCGCTTCCGGAACTCCGACAGTCCGCTGAGGCGCCCCGGTCGTGGTCCGCTCTTGACCTCGATGCCGACCAGGTTGGGACCGCGAGAGAGCACGAAGTCGACCTCGTGTGGCCCGTCCCGCCAGCTGGACAGTTCCACGGCGGACCCGGCCGTGTTGGCGAGGTGCGCGCCCACTCCGCTCTCGACCAGTCGGCCCCAGAACGTGCGGTCGGCGCGTGCCTCCTCGAAGGTGTAGGTGAGCGGCGCGGTCATCAGCGCGGTATTGAGGACGTTCAGTTTCGGGCTCGACGCCCTGCCCAGATACGGCTTGGCAGAGTGCCTGGGAAGACCGGTGACGAGTCCCGCGTCCGAGAGCAGATCGAGATAGGTCGCCAGGGTGGTCGTGTTTCCGGCCTCCTGCAACTGGCCCAGCATCCTGTTGTACGAAAGCACCTGGCCGGAATACCGGGCAGCCAGTTCCATCATGCGGCGCATGAGCGGCGGCTTGTCCACGCGAGTCAGGGCGATGATGTCCCGCTCGATTGCGGGCGCGACGATCGTTTTCAGGACGCCCTCTCGCCAGGCTTCCAGGTTGCCGACCGCGGATGCCGTGCCGGGGTAGCCCCCGTAGAACAGGTACTCGTCGACACCGAAGCCAAACGCGGCCGACATCTCGGAGAAGGACCAGTGGCGGGCCTGCACGGGCATGAAGCGCCCCGCGAGACTCTCCTGGAGGCCGGTCAGCATGGTCCAGGGCGCGGACCCTGCAACGATCACACGAAGCGGGCAACCGGTCCACCGGTCCCGGTCCCACTGGCCCTTGACGATGGTCGACCAGCCCTTCACGTGCTGGACTTCGTCGAGAGCCAGGACGAAGCCCCGCTCGCTCTGCTCGGCGTCCTCGCGAGCCTTCTGCCAGGCGTCCAGGAGCCACCCGGTACGTATCGAGTCGCCCTCTTCGTCCCGTCTGTGGGCATGCTCTGCGAGCCTTTCATCGACCGGCAGGTAGCGGCTCGGGATGTCCACACGCCGGAGCGCCTGCCGGATCATCGTGGTCTTGCCCGTCTGGCGGGGTCCGGTAAGCGCGACGATCCGTGGATGAACCTGCTCGGTGAGGGAATGGACGAGTTCGTCCAGCTGGGGGCGTCGGAAGGTGTTCATGGAGGCGAATGTAATCGACCGCGTGATGATACGCAATCGATTACACACAACTCTTCTTGTTGGATGTGGAGTTCAGCCGGGAGACGCGGAACGTGGTGGGGTTCGAGGTGATCACCCCGAGTTCATGAAATCACTCCTTGGCAGGCGCATGTCTGTCTGAGTAGGCGAGGCCTTGAGCAGTGCCTCAACCCGAGCGAGGAACTCGCCGCCCCCACCGCAGTCGATGACGGCCTCCGCCACGCCGTCCAGCCGGTCCATGTCGGTGACACCGGCGAGCAAATGCGAGAGACGCCGTGCCGTCTCGGGACCGAACCGCCGCGTCGCTTGGCGCGCGACCACTCGCGCCTGGCCTTGCAAGCGTCCCTCGTTGCGTCCCTCGTTGTGGGCACTCGCCCGGTCCGCGTCGCGGGCCTCGGTGAAGACTTCGAGCATGGTGGCCATCCGACTTGGCTCCTTCAGCAGGGGGTGGTCGTACATCGAAGCTAACACGCCCCGGAGCTGCCGGGCGATCCGTTCGCGGAGCTGCGGGTTGGCGCTCGACTCCAGGGCGCGCGCGAGGGCGTCAAGCCTGCGCCCCAGCTGCCTGGTCGTCTGTCCTGGCACGAGAAGACCCAATAGCAGGGCCGGGATGTCCTCCACGCGCGCGCAACCGGGATCGACGGCTTCCGGCCGGACGAGCACGTACTCGGTGAGGCCCGGCACAAGATCCTCCACCGCCACTGGCGCGTACCATGGACCGGCTCCGTGGTAGAGTACCATCGAAACGACTACGAGCGCGCGCGACTCGCCGAGATCGCGGAAGTGCCTGCGGAGCTTCTGGACGGCGAGGCCGGCGTAGATCAGACTGCGAAGGGGCATTTCCACATCGGACGTGGCCTGGAACTCGATGTGGAACAAGACCTTCCCGCTCTCGCCGCGGCGGTTGGCGATGAAGAGCATATCTGGGAAGCGCTTGTCGAGCTGTTCGGAGAGGAGTTCGTTGGGCAGCTCCGTGATCGTGGAGAAATCGATCCGGGAGGCCAGGTCTGAGCGGTATCTTCGTGCGAGGAGCTCGACCATTGCGGGAATCGCGAAGATCTTCTTGAGGACGGGATCCTGCATGCACGGCGTCTTCCGCGCTCGGGTGGAGTCCGGGATTGGACGCCAAGTTCGGTGATTTCGAAGGGCAGCTCCATGGCGCGATGGGCGTTGATTTTATAAGCTATTGATATTCATAGCTTTAGATCATATGCGATAACTCTTGTCC
>JAPPMM010000021.1 GCA_028819075.1 Gammaproteobacteria bacterium | reverse complement strand
AGGCCCGAAGGCCCGAAGGCCCGAAGGCCCGAAGGCCCGAAGGCCCGAAGGCCCGTGGAAGTTCGGCTGAAGCGCGGCCGCGGCTGTCGCACGGGACTTCTGCGGTGTTGTTCGCTGCTCGTGCTGGGAGGAGTCCTGGCTTCTCCCGTCCACGGTCAGACACCGGGACTGGTGTTTTGGCCGACATTCGAGGGGTCCAACCTTACGCCGCGAGAGGGAGGCAGCGGGTTCTACACGGTCAAGTTGGCGACCCAGCCCACGGATACGGTTAGGGTGGCGATCACGGGTCATGCGGGTACGGACCTGACGCTGGATCCCGCCTCGGGCGAGCTTACGTTCACGCCCACGAGCTGGAACTCGCGGCAGACGGTGACGGTTGCGGCCGCGTGGGACATCGACCAGGTGGACGATAGGGTGACTCTGGTCCATACCGCGTCGGGCGGCGGCTACGACGGGGTGACGGCGAGCGTCCCCGTGGAGGTGGAAGACAACAGCAGGTCCTATTTTATACGGGTGAGGGACAGCCAATTCAGCCTCGACGAGACCGGGGGCACGTTCGCGCAGACGGTACATCTGAACAAGCAGCCTTCGGCGGACGTTACGGTCACGCTGGCCGTTGCCGACACGACGGTGGCCACAGTGGACCAAGTGAGCCTCACCTTCACGCCGTCGAACTACAACATCAAGCAAACGGTGACGGTAACCGGAGTCGACGACGCGGTCTTCAACCCTCGTTACCGTCGAACGACGGTCACGCTGACGGCTTCCGGCGCCGAGTACATCGGCATAACCAAAGAGTTCTTAGCCGTAGCGATCGACAATGAGCCCGAGCCGCTGACCATGCGGGAAGGGGCCACCACTGCCTTGAGTATCAGGTTGATCCTTAGGCAGGGAGACGGCACGGTGGTGCTGACATTGGCAAGCAGCGACACTGACGTGTTGACGGTCTCTCCGACGACACTGACGTGGACTGAGGAGACTTCGGGCCAATACCAAGACGTCACGTTCACGGCGGTGGAGAACGACGCCGTGGGGGACGGCAAAGCACTCGTCACGGTGACCCCCAACAAGCCGTTCAGAGTATTCTTGCCGGGGTACGACGTCACGGTGAACGACAACGACACCGCGGCGGTGGTGGTCGATTCTACGTCTCTGACGGTGCCCGAGGGGGGAAGCCGGAGCTACACGGTGCGGCTGGCGGCACAGCCCTCGGCTGCGGTGACGGTCGCGATCACGGGCACGACGGGGACGGACCTGACGCTGGACGAGACGAGTCTGACGTTCAATCCGAGCGGGTCGGATCTCTGGAGCACGCCGCAGACGGTGACGGTGAGCGCCGCGCAGGACGACGACGGGGCGAACGACACGGCAACGCTGGTGCACACGGCCTCGGGCGGTGGGTACGATTCGGCGGAAACGGAAAGCGTCACGGTGACGGTGAGCGACGACGACGAGCCGGGGATCGTGCTGACGCCCTCCTCGTCGCTGACGGTGGCGGAGGGCGAAAGCAACACCTACACGGTACGTCTGGCGACGCAGCCCTCGGCGGCGGTGACGGTCGCGATCACGGGCACGTCGGGGACGGACCTGACGCTGGACGAGACGAGTCTGACGTTCAATCCGAGCGGTTCGGATCTCTGGAGCACGGCCCAGACGGTGACGGTCTCGGCGGGCGAGGACGAAGACACGGCGAACGACACGGCGACGCTGCTGCACACGGCCTCGGGCGGCGACTACGCGGGCGAGACGGCGAGTCTTTCCGTAACGACGACGGACGACGACACGGCGCCTTCCCGGACGGTGAGCCTGTCGGTTGCGCCCAATCCGGTGGACGAGGGGGGATCGGCTACGGTGACGGCCCGGCTGTCCGGGACGTTGCCGAACGGCGTGACGATCCCGCTGAAGCTGGCGGCGGGCACCGCGGAGCCGGGCGATTTCGGCGCGTTGGCCGGCATCGCCATCGCTGCCGGGAGCACGGCGGGTACGGGAACGGTCGCGACGGTCAAAGACGCCGACCGCGACGACGAGACGTTCACGGTGGCGCTGGGCGCGCTGCCGTCCGGGGTGACGCCGGGCAGCCCGTCTTCGGTCGTCGTGACGATCCGCGACCGGACGCCGCCGCCCAACCGTCCGCCGACGGTGACGGCCTCGTGCGCGCCTTGCGTGGTGGGGCCGGGCGGCACGGCGCGCCTGACGGCGACGGCGTCGGACCCGGACGGCGATCCGCTGACCTACGGCTGGAGCGCGGCGCGGGGCGCGTTCAGCGGTCCGGTGGACGAACCGGCGGCGACCTGGACGGCCCCGGACGGCCTGGGGCGCTTCGAGATCCTTGTCGTGGTCTCCGACGAGCGGGGGGGCACCGCGTCGGCTTCGGTCGAGGTCCATGCCGTCAACGAAGGGCCGGAGTTCGGGCAGCGGAGCTACCGCTTCCTGTTGCCCGAGAACCTGGACGGCCGGCAGCGGCCGGTCGAACTCGGCACGGTGACGGCCGAGGACCCCGATGGCGACGACCTGAGGTACGGGATCGTGTTCGGCGACTCGGAACGCTTCACGGTGGGGCTGCGCGACGGCGTGGTGAGGTACACCGGTCCGGGCGAGGACTACGAGACGGAGCCGAACATCTTCGAGCTCACGGTGCGCGTGCGGGACGATTTCGGCGCGGACGACGCGGCGAAGGTGTTCATCGAGGTGACCGACGAGAACGAGCGTCCCGAGGTGACGGCCACCTGCGAGCCGTGCGCGGTGCCGCGCGGCGGCGTGGTCCGCCTCGAAGCGGCGGCGACGGACCCGGACGGCGATCCGCTGACCTACGCCTGGAGCGCGCCGGCGGGCAGCTTCTCGGGCGCGAACGAGCCCGTGGCGCGCTGGACGGCCCCGGACGAACTCGGGACGACCGCGATCCGCGTCGAGGTGTCGGACGGGCGCGGCGGCACGGCGTCGGCCGTGGTCGAGGTCGAGGTGTTCAACCTCGCGCCCGCGTTCGGGCGGCCGGTCTACGAGTTCGAGTTGCCGGAGAACGAGGACGGAAGGGAGAGCCCCGTCGTTCTCGACCGGGTGGCGGCCGAGGACCCGGACGGGGACGCGCTGACGTACGAGATCGCGGCCGGGGACCGGGACCGCTTCGCGGTCGGAGCGCGGGACGGAGTGGTGGCGTACGTCGGCCCCGGCGAGGACTTCGAGACGGAGCCGAACCTGTTCGAGTTGACCGTGCGCGCGCGGGACGCCTTCGGATCGGAGGCGCGCGCCCGCGTCGTCGTGACGGTGACCGACGTGAACGAACTTCCCGAGGTGACGGCCTCGTGCGATCCGTGCACCGTGCCGCGCGGCGGCGAGGTGTGGCTGGAGGCGAGGGCGACGGACCCGGACGGCGACCCGCTCGCCTACGGCTGGAGCGCCGCGAAGGGCACCTTCAACGGATCCGTCAACGCCTCCTGGGCGGTCTGGAAGGCTCCGGACGAACTCGGGACGATGGCGATCCGCGTCGAGGTCTCCGACGGGCGGGGCGGCACGGCGTCGGCCGTGGTCGAGGTCGAGGTCGTGAACCGCGCGCCCGCGTTCGAGTCGCCGTCCTACTTCTTCCTGGTGCCCGAGAACGTGGACGGCCGGGAGCGCCCGGCCGATCTCGACCGGGTGGCGGCCCTGGACCCCGACGGCGACGCGCTGAGCTACGAGATCGTGTCCGGCGACCGGCAGCGTTTCGCGGTTGGGGCGCTGGATGGGACGGTGAGGTATATCGGTCCGGGCGAGGACTTCGAGACGCCGCCGAACCGGTTCGAGCTCGTGGTGCGCGCGCTCGACGGGTTCGGGGGCGAGGCGCGGACGGAGGTCGCCGTCGAGGTGACCGACGTGAACGAGGCGCCCGAGGCGGCGGACGACGAGGTGGTGACGCCCGAGGACCGGGCCGTGACGGTGGACGTGCTCGCCAACGACACGGATCCGGAGGGGGACCGCCTGCACGTCCGGTCGGTCACGGCGGCGGCGCACGGGGCCGTGCGCCTCGTCTCGGGCGGGGTCGTGATCTACACGCCGGAGCGCGACTTCCACGGGGCCGACTCGTTCACCTACGTCGCCTCGGACGGGCGGGGCCTCAGGGACACGGCGACGGTCGCGGTGACGGTGCTGCCGGTCAACGACGCGCCGACGGCCATCGGCCGGGTCCCGGACCAGACGCTCGACGAGGGCGGAGCCCCGGTCCAAGTGGACCTGTCGCCGTACTTCGGCGACGTGGACGGGGACGCGCTGACCTACGGCGCAAGGTCGAACGACAGCGGCGTGGTCGAGGCCGCGGTGGCGGGGACGGTGCTAACGCTGACCCCGGTCTTGTACGGCTCGGCGACGGTCACGGTCACGGCGTGGGATCCGGCTGGCCTGACCGCGACGCAGAGCGTGCGGGTCGGCGTGAGTGACCGCCCGCAGCGAGCGGTCCTCGGGAACATGCTCGCGGCAACCGCGCGGGGCCATCTGGCGAGCCTGAGAGCGGCGCTTGGCCGCCGGATGGCGGCCAGTCCGTGCGAGGCGTCCCGGCTCGCGGTGATGGGCCGGTCCGTGCCGCTCGGGCGAACCGAGGCGGCGGACATGCTGAGGGGGATCGGGACCGGCGCCCGCTCGGCGGCGGCGGTCGCGCTGCGCATGGGCGAGGAAGCCCTCGATCCGTTCGGCGCCATGCGCTTGCAGGCGGGACGGGGCGCGACGGCGACGCTCACGGCCCATGAGACGGCGGAGCGTATCGAGGCCGCGCTCCGGGCGGTGCCCGGCCGGGCGCTCGGCGGCGGTAGCGGAGGGTCCGGCGCGGGCGCGGCGGACTTCCTGTTCGGCTGGGGCGGCTCGGAGCAGGAAGGCGGGCGGTGCCCTGCGCGCGGACGCTGGTCGCTCTGGGGCCAGGGGGACATCCAGAGGTTCGAAGGGACGCCGTCCACGGATTCCGGCTACGGCGGCGAGTTGTCGACCGCGTACGTGGGCCTCGACACGAGAATGGGCGCGCGCTGGCTGGCCGGTCTGGCGGTCTCGCGAAGCAAGGGCGTGGGCGACTGGCGTGCGGGCACGTCCGACGGACGCCTCACGCAGTTCATGACGGCCGTTCATCCGTACCTCCGGTGGGACGGCGCTTCCACCTCGGTGTGGGCCTCGGTGGGCGCGGGCAGGGGCAACGCCTACAACGTGCGCGCGGCCGGGAGGACGGGCACGAGCCCGACCGACCTCCGGCTCGGACTCGTCGAACTCGAACAGCGCCTCGGAGCGCCGGGCGGGCTCGACTTCGCCCTCCTGGGCGACGCCGCGTGGGCGAGGCTCCGCACGGGGGACGGCGACGAGACCATCGACCGGCAGGACATCGCCGTGAACCAGGTGCGGCTCGGGCTCGACCTGTCGCTGCCCGCCCAGATCGGCGGCTTGGAACTGACGCCGTCCGCAACCGTGCACGCGCGCCGCGACGGCGGCGCGGGGCAGACCGGCGACGGCGTCGAGGTCGCCGGCGGGCTCCGGGCCGTGCTCGGCTTCGTGCGCCTCGACGCGCAGGCCCGGGCGCTCGCCCACCACACGGCGGAAGGCTACGGCGAGAGCGGCGCGGCGGTCACGCTCGCGCTCGGGAAACATGGTAGCGAAGAAGGATTCTCGTTCTCGGTCTCGCCGCGATGGGGCGTCCCGGCCCGCGCCAACGGCGCGCTCCTGAACGGGCCGCTCGGGGGAGGACTACGAAGCGGCGGGCCGGACCCGGAAGGCTGGACCCTCGACGTGCGCGCCGGCTACGGCGTCAGCTTGCCCGGCGGACTCTGGCTGGACCTCAACGGCAGCTATGGTGCCGCGCGCGGTGGACTCGGACTGGGGTTGAGCGTCGCAACGGTCGCGTCTGAAGTCCGATAACACAACGGCGGAACGGGCAACCGGACAGCTCCCGTACTGCACGGGCTGGCCGGGATGCTGGCCCGCAAGCCGAAGAAGGTGGTCGCGGTGGCGCTCGCCAACCGGACGGCGCGGAGGGTCTGGGCATTGGCCACGCGGAGGGAAGCCCGCCGGATTCGCGCTGCGGCCTGAACGGGGCGCCAAAAGGAGGGAATCAACAGAGAGAGAAGCTGCCGGGAGAAGTGGGCGGCAGGACGCACGAACGGGGTAAGACATCATGGATTGACCTGCCCTGCCTCG
Source organism: Gammaproteobacteria bacterium (assembly GCA_028819075.1). Taxonomy (NCBI): domain Bacteria; kingdom Pseudomonadati; phylum Pseudomonadota; class Gammaproteobacteria; species Gammaproteobacteria bacterium. The sequence continues at coordinate 15,892 of JAPPMM010000021.1, read as the reverse complement.
GGCATCGTGGGTTACGCTCGAGGCGGGCAAACCTCACCAGACGCAGAGCCACATCGAGGAGGGCAGGTCAATGGCCGAGTACAGGGCATACAGTAGGGCTGGATGTTCACAAGGACACGATCGCAGCCGCGGTCGCATGGCCGGGCCGGGAGGAGCCGGAATACCGGGGTATCGTCCCGAATCGCAGCCGTTCGCTACAGAAACCTATCCATGGACTGCAGGGCCCGCACGGCGAGGCACTGAGCGTCGCCTATGAGGCGGGTCCCTGCGGCTACGGCGTGTACCGCGAGATCACCAGGACCGGCCACGACTGCCAAGTCGTAGCGCCGGGGCTGATCCCGCGCAAGCCCGCATTTTCGCTGGCTGGAGGAGCAGAGCTTCGATCTGGCGCTCCAGCAGATCGTCTTCCAGGAATACGTCGACGCCGTGGTCGCGGCCGTGAAGCGGACCGCCGGCCTCAAGGCCCAGATGCATGAGGCTCTCGATGCCTGGTCACAACGCCCCACGGCCGAGGCTCTGATGAGTCTCCGGGGCATCTCGACGATCACGGCGATGACCATCCTGGCTGAGCTGGGCGATCTGACACGCTTCGACTCACCGCGCCAGCTTGTGGGCTTCCTCGGCTTGGCCCCCAGTGAATACTCCCCGGGTCTTCGAAGGCGCCAGGGAGCGATCACCAAGACCGGCAACGGGCATGTTCGCCGGGTGCTGACCGAGGGCGGCGTGGGCCTATCGCTTCCCGGCCAGAAAGACAGCGCACCTGCGCCGCAAGGCAGCCAACGTCCCGGACCGGGTGCAAGCGATCGCTTGGGCGGCACAAAGACGGCTGTGCGGCCGATATGTGAGGCTCCATCAACGCGGGAAGGCGAAGAACAAGGTGGTCACGGCGATCGCGCGTGAGCTCGTGGGCTTCATCTGGGCCGTTGCCTGCGAGGTGCAGGGCAAGCCTCACGGCACTCGGTCGACCGCCTGAACGATACATGACACCGGAGACACCAACACTGTCGCCATTCAGGAGGTTGTAAGACATCGGGGTGTGGGCGGCCGGTGAGGAGAATCCTCGATTTGCCCCTGTGAGGTCTGTCCACGTGGGCAGACCAACCCACGAAGTAAGAGAGAGGCAGCTCCGCGACGAAGTGAAGTCAGGTGGTAGCCAACCCACGGATATCAGAGTGATCCACCGTCGCTACAAGCCGCTCACGCCCCGGGACTGTTATGGCCGAGAGGAATACCGCATGCCGACATGAAGAAACCCGTATGCTCACGAGTTGACAGGTCAATCCATATCAGGGCAAACAGTCAGCGAGACGGGAAAAATGGTCGCCGCGTCGGCTCGCATGCTGAACGACCGCCATGGCTCCCGTGACCAGGAGCCGTCTCAGGTCTCTCTGGCCCATCTTCGATATCCTGCCCAGCCTCGGCTTGCCGCCGGTGGTGTGCTGCCGCGGCACGAGACCGAGCCAAGCCGAGAAGTCGCGGCCGCTCCGGAAGCTCTCCATCGGCGGTGCGAAGGCCTGCAACGCCATCGCGGTGACCGGTCCCACTCCGGGGATCGTCATCAGCCGCGCTGTCTCTTCGTTCTGCCGCGCGCTCGTCTGGAGTTCGCGGTCGAGCCCACCGATCTCCTCATCGAGTTCATCGATCCGCCCGAGCAGCAGCCAGCCCAGTTCGGCGACGGCCTCCGGCAGACCACAGTCCCCGTCTTCGAGCACCGCGGCCAACTGCCTGATCCGGGCCCTGCCCTGGGGAGCGACAACGCCGTACTCGGCGAGGTGGCCCCGCAGCGCGTTGATCGTCTGCGTCCGCTGGCGCACCAGCAGGTCACGCGTGCGAAAGAGCATCCCCTGCGCTTGCTGCGCTTCGGTCTTGACCGCCACGAAGTGCATGGTCGGACGCTGCGCGGCCTCCGTGATCGCCTCCGCGTCAGCCGCGTCGTTCTTGTTCCTCTTGACGAAGGGCTTCACGTAGATCGGAGGAACCAGTCTCACTTCGTGGCCGAGCGCCACGATCTCACGGCCCCAGTAGTGGGCGCCGGCGCACGCCTCCATCGCCACCGTACACGGCGGCTGTGAGCCGAGAAAGCCCAGCAGCTTCCCGCGGCTCAGCTTCCTGCGGAACGCAACCGACCCGTCCGCCCTCGCCCCATGTACCTGAAAGCTGCGCTTTGCCAGATCGATCCCGATGATCGTAACCTCTTCCATGTGGATGCCTCCTCCCTCAGATGGTCGACTGAATCGCTTCAGCACCATCTTGGCACATCGCGATGCCGTCGGGAGGGGGCGTCCACTCCATCGTACTTGTACAACCAGTGGGACCCCTGAGCGACATCCTTTCCATGGAGCGTTTCGCAAGGAGGGACGGTAGCCCCATGCCTCGTGGAGGGCATGTTGGACACAGTAACTCCGCTTCCGATGGGAGCCCTTGAAGCCATGCGTCTTCAGTTCGGCGTTCAGGATCCGCTTTTCAAAACTCACCTTGAAGCCGACCAGAGGTCGATCTGCGATGAAGTCCGTGAGCCGCTCCGCAAACCTCGCCGAAGTTCCCCAAGTCACTAACGTCCGTGTCGCGTATTCCATGAGTTCTGGTCGCGGCTGCTGGGATGGGCACGCCGGGATTGACGACAACCTCCAAGGTCTTGGCGTCGTGTCGCCCTCCCCTCTCTCGCCCGTTTTAGCGGGAAGCGCAAGTACGCTCAACCGCCTCCCGTCGACGCCAAGAGACACCGATTCACCGACCCATGGATGAGACCACAGTCACTCGCGGTCGGCAAGGCGTGGATCGGTTTCCGCGCAAGCAGGCCGAGTCCGGTCCCGCAAACCGGAGGTGTGGCGCAAAGAGAATGCGCCAGTCCGTCGCCGAAGCATTGGCGGATGAACACCTTCCGGCCTCGGAAGCCCCGTCATTAGATTGGAGATGAGGACCTCGCACGACCCTGGGCCAAGGAGATGGAACATGGAAACCGTAGAAGCTGCGCTGAACGTGGATCCCGCGATCCACGCCGCTCGTGAGGCCGGCCGTTCACGCCGGGCCTTCAAGGTGGTGACGTTCGCGTCGGCCATTGTGGCCGCGGGACTCACCTGGGTGGCCCCGGTGTCCGCTCAGCAGACGGGCACCATTACGGGCACCGTGGCAGACGCGGATACCGGCGAGCCGCTGGCGAGTGCGCAGATCAGCGTGCCCGCGCTCGGGATCGGAGTGCTCTCCAGCGGAAACGGGCGGTTCGCCCTGCCGGGCGTTCCCGTCGGCACGCACGAACTCCGTGCCGAGAGGCTGGGCTATGCGGTCCTGTCGCTGAGCGTCACCGTGAACGCGGATGCGGCTGCGACCGTCGAACTCAGACTGACAACAACCGTCCTGGGTCTCGCGGAACTGGTGGTGACGGGCACCGCGTTCTCGGAGTCGCTCGTGCAACTGCCCTACGCGGTGGCCGTTTCGAGCCGGAGGACGCTGGCGGAGCAGGGGTCTCCACAGGCCGTGGACTTCTTCCGCAACCTCGGATCGAGCGCCGGGGTCCTCGGAGACCGCCAGGGTTGGTACAACACCCGGCCCCCCGCAGCGGTGTCGGAGACGGTCGCCAGCGTCAACCTCAGGGGGATCGGGCCGTCCCGCACCCTCGTGCTGCTCAACGGGCGGCGTCAAGTGTACCTGCCGGCGCGGCTGTCCGGTGGGAGGTTCGTGGACGTGAACGCCTTTCCGTCGATCGCGTTGGACCGGATCGAGGTGGTGAAGGAGGGCGCGTCGGCGGTCTACGGCTCGGACGCCGTGGCGGGCGTGGCCAACTTTCTGACCCGCAGCGATTTTGAAGGGCTGGAGGTGTCGGGCTCGCACGAGTACTTCGCCGGGTCCGGGGAGACGCACGCGGGAGCGATTTGGGGCAAGCGGCTCGGAGACGGCGCGCACGCCGTCGTTTCCGCCGAGGCACTGGTCGGCCAGGAGTTGCACCCCGAGGATCGCGATTGGGCGCTGCGTCCCTTCACGTCCGGCGGCGGGGCTTGGTCCTATACGGGCAACCCCGGCGCGTTCCTCTTCCCGAGGTTGACGGGCGACGAGACGATCGAAGAGTTCACCGCGGCCCTTTCGGACGCCCAGTTCGGAGGCTGGGGCGGCGTCTTCGTGGATCCCCGCTGCACGGACTTCGGGGGGCACCGCGAGGGCGAGACCTGCCGCTTCCGCTACCAGCAGTGGGACAATCTGCTCCAGGCGTCCCGCCAATTCCGAGGCTTCGCCGAGGTCAACGGAGAGATGGGGGACCGTTCGAGCTACCACGTCGAGGCGCTCTGGGCCGAGGCCACGACTCCCGAGTGGTTCACGACCCCGTCCTATCCGCCGATCTCTCCGTACAACGGAGCCCAGGTGATCGAACCCGGGAATCCGGGCAGGCAGGCGTTCTGCGGGGCCCATGGACAGAGCGCCGGTTTCGCGAGCCAACAGGCCTGTCTGGAGGACGACTGGTACTTCTACGGGCGGCTCGTCGGCAACTCGGGACCCGGGAGGACGCTGGAGCGCGCGTCCCGCACTCAGCGGATCGCTGCCTCGCTGGAGCGCGGCATCGAGTCGCTGGGCGGGGCGGCCATCGAGTTGTCCGCGAGCTATTCGCGGGCTTCCGGCAACGCGAACCTTCCGGCCGAGTACGCCTACCGGAAGTTTCTGGCGTTCCGCGGCTTCGGAGGCCCGGATTGCGGAGTGACGGTCGTGGTCGACCCGTCGAGTCCGTCCGGGATGGCGCTCGGCCCCCTCAACGGTGCTGTGGCGGGCCAGGGCAACTGCCGGTACTACAACCCGTTCAGCAACGCGCACCGGCTATCGGCGCAGCCGGGCGCGCTATACCGGGACCAGCCGAACCCGGACTACATGCCCGGACTGGAGAACAGCGCGGAACTGATCGACTGGATCAACGAGGAGGTGAATCTGGACAGTTCGGCGGACCTGTTCGTCGCCGACGCGATGCTCAAGGGGGCCGTCACGGAGGGGCTCGACTACGCCGTCGGGTATCAGTTCCGCAGGTTCGGCGTTTCCGCGACCCCCAACCAGCCGGGCGACCTGTCGATCAACCCGTGCCCCGTGCCGGGAGACCGCAGCTGCCTCGAGAAGGCCGGGGCGTTCACCTTCACCACCGGGCACTACGAGTACCAGGACGCCCAGATGGTGAACCGGTTCTTCGCGGAGAGCCGCTTCACACTCGGCGACAGGGTGGAGGGCCAGGCCGCCGCCAACTACGAGTTCCACGGGTCGGTGAGCAGCTTCGATCCCAAGCTGGCCGTCCGCGTGGCGTTGGCCGACCCGCTGGCGCTGCGCGCCTCGCTCCAGACGACCTTCCGCACGCCCTCCGTGGACGACCTGAACGAAGACCGCAGCACCGGGCTCGAATACGTATCCGAGGCGGGCATCTACAAGGCGGTGGACGCGTTCGGCAACAGCCGGCTCGTGCCCGAGCGCGCGTTGACCTACAACGTGGGGCTGACCTTGCAGCTTCCACGGTTTCGCGCCACGGCCGACTACTGGAGCTACGACTTCCGCGACGTGATCGACCAGGTGCCCTTCGGGGGCGTGACCCGGCTGTACGCGGCGGGCGGGGCCTCGCGGGCCGCCGTGCAGGAGTTCGTGACCTGCCCCGACGGGCCGGGGACGGGAACCTGCCACGTGTCGGCCGTGGAACGGATCAGGGTGACGAACGTGAACTGGCCGGGCATCCGGATGTCGGGAATCGACCTGCACGCGAGCACGCGCCTGTCCGTCGGCGGGGGCATCCTCTCGCTGGGGGCCGACGGCACCTACACACGGGAGTTCTTCGTCAAGGCGCTCGAACTCAACGGGGCCGAGGTTTTTGCCGCGCAGGACGCGGCGGGCCAACTCAACTGGGGCAATCCCATCGCTCCCCCGCTGCCGCAGTGGAAGCTCCGCTTCTCGGCGGGATACCATTGGGGCGACTACAGCGTGGTCAACTACCTCAACACCGTCTCCGGGTACACGAACGAAGTGTTCCCCGACACCGATTTCGAGCACATCGACCGGTTCGTGGGCTGGGACCTCAGTCTGCTGCGGCGCACGTCGAGCACGACCGATGTCGCGCTGTCGGTGATCAACCTTCTCGACGCCGATCCGCCACTGGTCAACTGGGAACAGTCCTACGACGCCTTCACCCACAGCCCCAAGGGCAGGCGCCTCAAGCTCTCGGTGACCTACCGCCCCGGGAACTGAAGGAGGAGGCCGTCATCCTCGACCGGGTTGCCGTTGGCATCGCCCACGACCCATTGCCGGGGACGGATGGACGCTCGGCAGGCCGTCGGTCAAGTGTTTAGATTGGTGGGCGGGCACAATGGGAGGACGGCACCGCGGTGTGGGACTGACAATTTCCTTCATTGTGGGGACGGATGGACACGATCCGGCAGATGGAGCACATCGTGGCCCGGATGGTCGGCAAGCGGCTCATGTACCGGGATCTGGTGGCCGACAACGGACGGTCGGCGGTGGCCAGCTAGACGCTATTCGATGTGCGACAGGGTGCAGACACCGTTGGGGCCATCATAGAAGAGTTCACAGTGCCGGAGAATGTCGCGTCCGATCAACGCGGTAAGGCCTAGCTGCCCCAACCCAAGGGCACCAAAGGCCCTCGGCGCCGTAATGATTTTCCCCCACTCGGGAACCAATCTTAATTCCGTGGTGGAGCCCATCGTACCTATATTCACCACTGGTAGCTTGACTCGTGTGGCGAAACCAACGTCCACGGATGTCATGGTGGCCCCCGTGTCGATTAACGCCTGCCCCTCCACCCCCTCCACGAGTACCCGAACGCAGGGTCCCTTGGGGCCTATCGAGAGGCGGAGTTGGTGACTGAAGTGACAAAGATCGGCACGCCAGCAGTCAAAACCGGGACGTGAAAAACCGGATCGTCTGGGTGGTCTACGTGGCGGACGAGAAAGGCGCGGGCGTTCGGAAATTGCTTCCTGCCCTCGGCAATCGCTTCGCCCTATGTATCGTAGCCCCCATGGACTTCGGCCCCTTTGATGAGCAGGTACTTCCCAAGGTACTCCCGACGAAGCACCTCATGGTTGCTCTTGAGATACTCGCGCTCTACGGTCAGTAGTTCGGGCATCCGACCGCTCCTTGCGGTTCCATGAACCCTCCACTACCGTGTCGGCGGTCACTTTCACCAGCGGAATCCCCATGTCGGGCTTTCCGCTGAATACAACAGCCGCGAAACGAGCGGGCGGGTAGCTCCCGGCGCCTAGGCGAATAGGCGGGGACTTGGGACGGTTTTCCGCTGGTGAGTGACCAAGGCCCGGCACCACGTCCGGTGCCGGGGCCGGTTACCTGAAGCAGCAGGAGGCCCCCCATGAAGTGCCTTGCCCCCCTTGCCGCCGTTGCGTTGCTGGCTGGATGTGACCTGATGCAGCCAGAAGCACCCGTCACCGAAGTCTGGACCGGCATCGCCGTGCCGGAAGGGCTAGCTACGGCAGACGCGGCCAGTACGGACACCACCAAAGTGGTGGTGCGCTACGAGCGCAATGCGCTGGTCGATAACGTGCTCAACGTGGCCGCCACGCTCACCATATGGGAAACCGACACAGAGCCGTGCGATATACCCTGGCTGGCAACCGATGATCCGTGCTTCTACATGACCGCAGGGGAGGGCGTCGGCGTGCCTCGGTACTCACCGGACGGGCGTGTTATCAGGTTCGAGATGCCCAGCTACCGCTGCGAGCTTGCGGGGCCAATCAGCGACGGCGACTTTCCAGATCCAGACGAGTGGATTGCGTTCCTGCGCTGTGGTGACACGGGTACCATCCACTACACAATGACCCTGCGCGAGGGGTAGCCCAATGAGCAAGCGTTCCAAGCCGCAGCCGAAAGGCAGGCCGCCCCGCCGCAAGACGTGGCCCGCGCCCTGCACCGCTACCGGCCAGGCCGACCCCCCGCTACCCCGAAGGATGAGGGCGAGTAGGCAAAGGGGCTGTCAACCCAAGGTTACAATCCCCTTTAGAATTCGGAAGGATATAGAGGAAATGCTACATCCCGAAAGTGTACTGGACCTGACTCGCAGCGCTCCACAGAGCTTCGTTCACGCTATCCCGATGCAATCCTCAATGCCGTCGAGGAGAGTCGGCACCCGCCTGCGTGCCGTGTTTGCGAAAGCGCACAGAAGACGTTTCCTGAGTTTGGGCCGCATCCGAGAAGGTGGACCATCTCCGGCCGATCTCCCGTGACCGTCGCGGCCTATCTCACCAGCCTCGCCGAGCAGGGATTGTCGGCTCTCCTTCCTCTCGCTTGATCGCAAAGCAATCAAGCCACCTGCCCGCTCCGCAGGCATGCCCAGCCCGACCACTTCCGAAGGCGTGATGCTCACTTTCGCTGGACTCCGCTGAGATGAACGATTTCGCGTTGTTCATCGTGATTCCAGCGGCTATCAGGCAGCGATCACCACGGTGAAGTGAACCGACGAGCGACGCAAATCCATGCGGTTCCGATCTTGACCGCCGTCCGCCTCCGCTCTCTATTGCCAAATAGTCACGACCGAGGTAGAGGAACCGGGGCACCCAGTCTGAATCCCGCCCGATCCTGGACCGGATGTAGCACTCTTTCTGAAGCTGACGAACGCCAACGCCCATGTCGCCCAGAGCCATCCCCACCGCCCTCGAAGTCGAAAGGTCCCGCCGCGACAGTCTCCTCGACCTCTCCCTCCGCAACCCTCTCCTCAACTTCCGTCCCTCGAAGCGCCGCGGCCTCGAGGTCGTCGACGAGCTATCCCGCGAGATCTTCCGCATGCTCGTCGACGGCGAACGGATCATGTACTTCCTCGCCGCGCCCGAAGAGCAGGCGGCGCCGGAGGCCCCCGACGACGCCCCGGCCGATGTCCCCGCCGAACTCCTCGCCCTCCTGGCCGAGCCCGCGACCGACCCCAACGGCACCGCCGCGCGCCACACCGACAACAAGCTCCAGACCGCGCTCACCCTTGCGCGCCTCAACCTGCGGCTCCGCGAGACCTTCCGGCAGGCGCGCCTGTCGATCGAGGAGCAGGGGGTCAACATCCTCTACCTCGCGCTCGGGATGCTCCGGTGGTACGAGTCCGACAGCAGCGACGTCGAGCGCCGCGCGCCGCTGGTCCTGATCCCGGTCAAGCTCACCCGGTCCGGCGTGCGCGAGAACTTCAAGCTCTCGTGGACGAAGGACGACATCGAGCCGAACCTGTCGCTCGAGGCGAAGCTGAAACAGGACTTCAACGTGCGCCTCCCCGAGATGCCGTCGGAGGACGACCTCGACGTTGACGACTACCTGGCCCGGGTCGAGCGGGCGGTGGCCCGGCAGCCGCGCTGGTCCGTCGAGCGCAACGAGATCCACCTGAACTTCTTCTCGTTCAGCAAGCTGCTCATCTACAAGAACCTCGACCCGGCGAGCTGGCCCGAAGAGAACCGCCCGGCCGACCATCCGCTCGTGCAGCAGCTCTTCGGCAGCGGCGGCTTCGCGGACGAGCCCTCGGAATTCAGCGAGGAAGGGCACGCCAACGGCGACCTCGGCGAGGCCGGCCTGCACCCGGTGGTCGACGCCGACAGCTCGCAGACCCTCGCGGTGCTCGACACCATGAACGGGCGCAACCTGGTGATTCAGGGACCGCCGGGCACGGGCAAGTCCCAGACGATCACCAACCTGATCGGCGAGGCGCTCGCCCGCGGCAGGACCGTGCTCTTCGTCGCGGAGAAGATGGCCGCGCTCGAGGTCGTGAAACGCCGCCTCGACACCGTCCACCTGGGCGACGCATGCCTCGAACTGCACAGCCACAAGACCAACAAGCGCGCCGCCCTCGACGAGCTGAGCCGGACCCTGGCGCTGGGCCGCCCGACGACCCCCGACGGCACCGAGGACCGCGTGCTCCTCGAAGCGGACCGCAAACGCCTGAACGACTACTCCCACGCGGTCAACACTCCGGTCGCGCAGAGCGACCTGACCCCGCACGAGCTGGTGGGCCGCCTCGCCGCGCTCGACGCCGACGGGCTGGAGGTCGAGGGCAGGGGGCTCGCGATCCGCGGCTCGGTGTCGTGGAACGCCGAGGACTTCGCCCGCCGCCGCGCCCTGGTCCGCGAAATGCAGGAGCTGGTCACGGCGATCGGCATCCCGCGCTGGCATCTGTGGTGGCCGTGCGGCCGTCTCCACTTCGTGCCCACCGACGCGCACCGGGTCCGCGAACTCCTCGCCGATGCGTCCGCCGCCGTCCGGCTTCTCAACCGCGAGTCCGACGCGCTCGGCACCGTGCTTCGCCGCAACGCGGTGTTTGGGGGTTTGAAGCGCGACGATCTCGAACGGGCGACCCGCACCGCGCGAAGGGTGGCGGAAGCTCCGGCACTGCTGGGGGCGGATCACCGCCATCCCGGTTGGGCGGCCGACGCCGAGCGCATCGCGGAGGTCGCGAGGCCCGCCCGCCGCTACGCCGAGATCCGCGCGCGCCACGACCGTGTCCTCATGCCCGAGGCGTGGGACCACGACGTGCTGGACGCGCGCCAGGCGTTGCGTGGTTACGGCGACAAGTGGTGGCGCTTCCTCTCGCGCCCGTTCCGTGATGCGAGCCGTCAGGTGCGGGGGCTCTGCCGCGGCGAGGCGCCCGACACTGTCCCCAAACAGATCCAACTCGTCGACGCGATCCTGGAAGCCGGCCGGCTGCGCCGCGCGATCGCCGAATCGAACGACCTCGTGGCGCGGCTTTTCCCCAAGCTCGCGCTGGGCGACCGCGTGGACGCGCACCGGAGCTTTGCCGACGCCGTGGAGTGGCTCCTGCGCCTTCACCGGGACAAATCCCGTGGGCTGATCGATCTGGACATCCACGCGCTGCTCGACGACCCGCCCCGGCGCTCCGACCTGGAATCCGCCGCCGACGCCTGCGAGCGCGGGATGGAAGCGGTCCGCGACGCGCTGGGTGCGCTCACCGCCGCCATGGAGCTGCGGGCCGATCGGGTCGAGCCCGGCGAGTCACTGGAGGAGCGCACCTACGGCAACTTGGACACCTGGCTGCGGGACGCCCACGACGAGATCGCTTCGGCTCACCAGGTTGTGCGCTTCAACCAGCTCGAACGGAAGGCCGTCGACGCGGGGATTGCGGAGGTGGCGGAGGCCGCGGCGTCGCGGGAGGACGCTCGCCGGCAGCTGACGCCCCTCTTCGACCACGCATGCTACGCCGCGTGGCTGGACCTGGCCTTTCGGGAACGCCCCACGCTCGCCGAGTTCGACGGCGCCACGCACGCGGGCGTCGTGGAGCGGTTCCGTGAGCTGGACATGGCGCAGTTTCATCACAACCGGGCGCTGATCGCCGAGCGGCATTGGAAGCAGCTTCCACGCCAGCACGGAGGCGGCCAGCTTGGCGTGCTCAGGCGGGAGTTTCAGAAGAAGCGTCGTCACCTGCCGGTCCGGCGGCTGATGACGGACGCGGGGCGCGCGATCCAGAGCATCAAGCCGGTATTCATGATGAGCCCGCTGTCGATCGCCAAGTACATCCCGCCGGGGTCGGTCGTCTTCGACCTGGTCGTGTTCGACGAGGCGAGCCAGGTGCGTCCGGTCGAGGCGTTGGGGGCGATCATTCGGGGCAGGCAGGCGGTGGTCGTGGGCGACAGCAAGCAGCTCCCGCCGACGAGCTTCTTCGACCGCATGGCCGATGACGGCGAGGACGACGCAAGCCAGACCGCCGATCTGGAGAGCATTCTGGGCATGTTCTGCGCGCAGGGGGCGCCGGAGCGGATGCTCAAGTGGCACTACCGCAGCCGCCACGAGTCGCTGATCACCGTGTCGAACCACGAGTTCTACGACAACCGCCTGATGGTCTTCCCAAGCCCCGACGCGGGCAAGCTGGACACCGGCCTTGTCTTCCGCCACGACCCCGAGGCCCACTACCAGCGCCGCGGGATCAATACCGCCGAGGCGAAGACGGTTGCGAAAGCCGTAATGGAGCACGCTCGCGCGACACCCGGGCTGACCCTCGGCGTGGCAGCGTTCAGCAACGTGCAGGCGCGGCGCATCGAGGACGAGGTCGACATCCTGCGCCGCCGCGATCCCTCGTGCGAAGAGTTCTTCGCGGGGCACCCCGAGGAGCCCTTCTTCGTCAAGAACCTGGAAAACGTTCAGGGCGACGAGCGCGACGTGATCCTGATCAGCATCGGCTACGGCAAGATCGACGGCTCCTATCTGCCGATGAACTTCGGGCCGCTGAACCGCGAGGGTGGCGAGCGGCGCCTGAACGTGTTGATCACGCGGGCGCGCCGGCGCTGCGTGGTGTACTGCAACTTCGTTGGCGGGGATCTGGACCTGCGGCGGTCCAAGGCTCGGGGAGTCGACGCGCTCAAGACCTTCCTGGAGTACGCCGAGACGGGGAACATCGACATCCCCCGTGTTACGGGGCGCGAGGCCGACTCCCCGTTCGAGGAAGCCGTCGCGGCCAGGTTGCGCGCGCTGGACTTCGATGTCGACCACCAGGTGGGATCGGCCGGGTTCTTCATCGATCTGGCGGTGCGGGACTCGTCACGGCCGGGACGGTATGTCCTCGGCATCGAGTGCGACGGCGCCGCCTACCACAGCGCTCGCTCCGCCCGGGACCGCGACCGGCTCCGGCAGCAGGTGCTCGAGGGTCTGGGCTGGAAGATCCACCGCATCTGGAGCACGGACTGGTTCCGCAATCCCGAGCTGGAGCTCGGCAAGGCCGAGATGGCGATCCGTATGGCCCAAGTGGCGGCGTTGACGCCGTCGGACGACCCGGCGCCCGAGCCCGAGCCGTCCGGGAGACCCGTGCAGCCCCTGAAGCGGGAGCCGGAACCCGAGGTGGAACCTGCCGCGCCTACTCGTCCTTACAAGGTCGCCGACCTCCGTATCGGCGGGCTCTGGGCGCCCCTGCACGAAACGCCGCCCGGCCAGTTGGCCAAGTGGATCAGCCGCGTCGTCGAGGTCGAGAGCCCGGTCCACCTCGACGAGGTCACGCAGCGGATCCGTACGGCGGCGGGCGTCGGCCGCTCCGGCTCCCGGATCCGAAAGCAGATGACGTTGGGGGCGCAAGAGGCAGTCCGACGAGGTCTGTGCAGAATCGACGCCCACGGCTTCCTGTGGCGGCCAGAACAGGAAACCGTTGAGGAGGTTCGTGAGCGGAACGACACTTTGCCCCGGTCACTTCGCAATCCATCGCGGATCCCATTCGAGGAGATCGCCACAGCCCTGATTTACGTCGTGAGGGCAAGCTACGGCATCGAGCCCCGCGACGCAGTGCGGGAAGCGACTCGCCTATTCGGCTTCAAGCACGCGGGCCGGAAGATCGTGGAACGGTTCCGAGCAGTTCTGGACGGACTTGTGGAGGACGGTTCCCTGGTTCGGGAAGGTTCCCTTCTACAGGTTCCCGGCGGCGCGGACTGAACCCTACACGCTCGGCGTCGCTACTCTGAGCTTGAGGCAATGATGGTCCTTTGCTCTTTCGCCAATCCAACCCCAAGAGACTTGCTGCTATGAGACAACCCCCTCCATTCTCTGACCGAACCGAGCGCACCGTGCTCGCCATCATCGGTGCGGACATCCTGCTTCAAGGGGCTGAGACCGTCCCTGCGCTCGCCGGTACTCGCGAAGGTGTTCTACTGGACCGGTGTGGGCACTTGGCTGCTCTTCGCGATCGAGTGGTGCCTGCGGATCCGCCGAGCGAGTGATTGGCGGAAGTATGTGTTCAGTTTCATGGGGATGATGGACACGCTCGCCATCATGCCGTTGTGGCTGTTCACGGGATTCGACCTAAAGGCACTTCGAGCGTTTCGCCTTTTCCGTCTCTTCCGCTCAACGACCAGACTCGCTGGACGAAGCAGCGCTGTCGCCAAGGTCGGAAGAGCTATGGCAGCCGCAAAGGACGAGGCAGGTGTGCTATTGACTGGGACAGGAGTGATGATCGTCACCGCAGGCTTCGGAATGTTCCACTTGGAGCACGACGCGCAGCCGGCGGTCTTCGGTTCAGTACTTGATGGTTTGTGGTGGGCGGTCATTACCCTCACTACGGTAGGGTATGGGGATGTCTATCCGGTGACGGCTGGCGGTAGGATTCTAGCCACCGCCGCGATGTTCGCGGGAATCGGAGTGATCGGCTCGGCGTGTGGCATTATGGCAGACGCTCTTCGTGAAGTCAGCGGAACGGCAGACGGAACCAAAACACGGCTCGGCGAGATGTCCCCGTAGAGGGGTCTTCCCGTCAGCCATCCTGAATCGCGTACGATCAGCTCGCCAAGTGGTCGCGGTCCGATCCTTGACCAGCGCGTCGCGGATCTACTGGAGCTCGGCAAGGTCGCGCTGCCCCTCCGACCGCGCCTAGGTCGCGCGGCAGGTCTTCGATTGCCGTTGCCATGGTGGCCAGCATCCGGGCGTCCACCTAGTCGGTCTTGGCGCGTCGGCGGAATGGTAAGGGCCTGAATCCCGGCAGGAAATCGGCTAACTGATTACAGGGCTGCACGATCTGCGTTTCCTGTCGTTGATTGGACTTTGCTGGACAGTGGCGCGGGAGCGGAAAAGGCGGATCGGAATGGGCGGGACTCCCGCGCGTCTTGTCGCCTTCCCGAGTTCGGTCGTGCCGGGGCCTTTCAAGCGTGTGGCGACGACATGCCGCGAGGGGAAAGCCGGAATGCTTGCGGATCCGCCGATACTACGGGGTCTCTCGCATGCAACTCCAACCCAATCGCCCTCTGACATCCCGAGGCTTCACCAAGCACGACCGAGGCAAATGTCTCCATGGGGGGTGCTCCGCGGCGTCAAGGCAAGTCGTCGGGCAGGTCCATGCGGAGCGGTGGCTGGTTCCTGCCGAAGGTCAGCCGCATGAACGCGGTCTGCGCCTTCGAGGCGGGCGCAAGGACCGCGCGGGTCTGGAGTCGCTGAAAGGCTCGCTGCGGCAGAAGCCGCTTGACGAGCAGCAGCAGCTTCGCATCCAGCCCGGACACGATGTGCGGCCTACCCTTCGGAGTCGTGGCCGTGCGGTGGATCGCCCGGGCGATCCTGGCCGGGCTTCCCGCGTTCGGCAGGGCCTTCTGGGCCGAGAGCATATTGGCGTAGTAGGGCTTGTAGGCCCGGTGCGCGGGCGTCTCGGCGGGTGGATCGGCCAAGGAGAGGAGGGAGTGTCACCGCCGCAGCCGGAAACCCCAGTCGAACCGGTAGGCACGGTGCTGGGCATGGCCCCCATACCCAAACGGTAGGCGGATCCGGAAACGAAACACGCAACGTCTAACGTTTGCGGCTTGGCAACGGTGATTCCTCCCGCCTTGGATCCCCCCGGATGCCGACCTTCAGGCCGAGGCTTGGTGTCGCGGCGGCGGACCTGTAGCCACCGTGGAAATCCACAGCCAGAGTCCTCCGGCAACCTCGATGCCATCGCCGGTCTGGCCCGTGCCACAGTCGCGGCGCGTGCACGGTGCCGGACGGCGTCACTTCCAAGCCGCCGAGCCGGGAGGGCAGCGACCGGTCGAAACCGAGCCTCACCTGGTTCACGTCGACTGTCCTGACGGTCGATGGTCTCCTCGCCCTCCCCGGTGCGGAGCTTGGCCCAAGGGGCGTCGCCGAGGAAGGCGAAGTCGAGCCCGCGCCGGAGACTCGGCGGGTTCGTGCGCGTCATTTCCGGTCATCCGCGTGGCGATGTCCCCGAGCGTTTCCGGGCCACCCAAGCAGGACTCCGTTTCGGCTCGCCCTCTTCTCCTCTAGCGACCATGGCTGCTTTACCCCGTGATTTAGTGGGAGACAGTTGCCGCCCTTTTTGGTTCCCGCAAGATTGGTCCGTGCGCTGCTCGCGCAATCGTCGAGATCCGCAGGGGATGTCGAGATCCACAGGGGTTGACAGTGCATTATGATGACCGACATTTCGCCGAGCCGAGCCGAGCCGAGCCGAGCCGAGCCGAGCCGAGCCGAGCCGAGC
>JAPPMM010000020.1 GCA_028819075.1 Gammaproteobacteria bacterium | reverse complement strand
AGGATGCCGGAAGCAATGGAGGAGGCCCGGCGACCCGCGATCCTGGTCCCGATGACCCCCGCCCGAAACCGAAGCACCGCCGGGCGGACGCCGTGGGGCTGATTGCGGAGCGCGCGCTGGCCGCGGGCTTCGGGGGCGGCGAGCCGAGTGCGACGCCAGACGATGGATCGACGGCTGGTTCGGATTCGGAGCGTCACGCCGAGTCCGGCACTCGGGCGGAGCGCTACCAGGTCATGGTGCATTGCGACGCGGCAACGCTGGCCGAGGAAGGCGAGCCCGGACGTTCGGATCTGGACGGGATTCGCGTTTCCGCGGAAACGTCGCGGCGCATGGCGTACGATGCCGCTGTGGTGGCGATGGTCCACGCGAAGGACGGGTCGATGCTGAGCGTGGGCCGGAGGACGCGCACGATTCCACCGCACCATAGGGGTTCAGAAAGGTTCCACAGCGTCTCGTAATGCAGGATAACATGTTGCTATCACTTGTGTTGTACATCCATTGACCGTTCAGGTGATTTCGTGTAGTCTTGTTCTATTAGTGATAACCTATGGTGATAACCAGAATCGACGGGAGAGCACAGCATGACGCGACCCAAACGCCTGAGCGCCGCGTTCGTTCGGACCGTCAAGCGACCGGGGCGGTACGGGGACGGTCGCGGCGGATACGGGCTCTCGCTGCTGGTCAAGCCCACCGCCTCAGGAAGGCTGTCGAAGACCTGGGCGCAACGGATGCGGATCGGCGGCAGGCCCTTCAACGTCGGCCTGGGTCCCTATCCGGTCGTGACGCTGGCCGAGGCGCGGGCGAAGGCGCTCGAGAATCGGCGCGCCATCCAGAAGGGCATGGATCCGCGCAGCGGCGGCATGCCGACGTTCGAGCGGGCGGCCGAGAAGGTGATCGCGCTCCACGCGAAGAACTGGAAGGGCGACGCCAGCGAGAAGCAGTGGCGGCAGTGTCTTCGGGACTACGTCTTCCCGAAGCTGGGGCGCAAGCGGGTGGGCGAGATCACGACCGCCGACGTGCTGGCCTGTCTGGCGCCGATCTGGAACGAGAAGCGGCCCACGGCGGCGCGGGTGCGCCGGCGCATCGGCGCGGTGATGAAGTGGGCGGTGGCCAGGGGCTACCGGGAGGACAACCCGGCGGGCGACGCCATCGCGGCGGCGCTGCCGCGGGGCACGCGCCACCGGACGCACTTCCGGGCCCTTCCTCATGCCGAGGTAGGGACGGCGCTTGAGGCGGTCCGGGAATCGGACGCGTGGTTGGGCATCCGGCTGTGTCTGGAGTTCGTGGCCCTGACGGCGACGAGGAGCGGCGAGGCGCGGAGGGCGCGCTGGCCGGAGATCGACCGGGACCGCGCGACGTGGACGGTGCCCGCCGAGCGCATGAAGACCGGGCGGGAGCACCGGGTGCCCCTTTCGACGGGCGCGCTGGCGGTGCTGGAGGAGGCCCGGGAGATCGAGAACGGGTCGGGGTTGATCTTCCCCAGCTTCAAGGGACGGGAGCTGCGGAGCCCTCAGGTGGCGGGGGCGTTTCGGGACCTCGGGATCCCCAGCACGGTGCACGGGCTGCGGAGTTCATTCCGCGACTGGGCCGCGGAGACGGGCGTGGACCGCACGGTCGCCGAGGCGGCGCTGGCGCACAAGGTCGGCGGGGTCGAGGGAGCGTACTTCAGGAGCGACCTGTTCGAGCGCCGGCGCCAGGTCATGCAGGACTGGTCGGCGTATCTGGCGGCCGGGGGCGCGGGCAGCGGGACCTGATTGACTCCGCGACGGGGCTCGGAGGACCCGTTTCGAGGTGTTTGGGAGGCATTTCGCGGAATCCAAGGGCCTTGGGATCGCGCAGACTTGACGATCTCGGGTTCCCGAGGGGTAAGGGCAGGGCGGACATCGGGCCTGCTGGAGGATCTCGCGGCTCCGGAGCCGTGCGGACCAGGCGGGGCTCGGGGGCGTAACGCCGCACGCGCTCCGGAGATCGTTCGCGACGCACCCGCTGGCCGCGGGGAACGACCTAGCGGTGGTGGCCGACTGCATGGGGCACGCGTGGACGGACACGACGCGGATCTACGACCGGAGGGGCGAGGAGGCGAAGCGCGCCGCAGCGGCCACGCTGGCGGTGTCGTACAGGAGGCCGGAGGGGCAAGAGGAGTCGGGATTGTGAGGGATGCGGGCGAAACCCGATGGTTGCGGCCGGATCCGGCGGAAGGCGGCGGAAGGCGGGCGATCGCCGGTCGACTCCGCTGCAACGCCGTGTCAGGGCCTACTGCTCGAGCACTCGAACGGCGCCGTGTCCAGCCTCGAGTCCAGATACGCCAGCCGGTGCGGGATGTACCTCTCGACGGCGTAGCGATAGAACCGGTCCACCCGTTCGGGCACGCAGCGGACCGCGAACCACGGCAGGACGGTCTCGGCCAGGTCCTCCCGGTTCGGCCAGTCCCGGGCGTACGGCGAGATGAAAAGGCTGTCGGCCTCCTGGGCCGCAAGCCAGCCGGGCGACCGGCTGTGCCGCCGGAGGGTGCCTTCCTCCGGCCAGTTGCAGTCGTCGAGCGAGACGTGGCCCCCCTCGTGGAACGCAACCTCCTCGTCATAGGGCGCCGGCCCCCGGGCGGGCGGCCACGCAGCGTGGAAGATGCCCCCGCAGGGAGCGCCGCCGGCGTAGCCGCCATCCTCCAACGGTGCGATCTCGATTTCGCTGCCGCCGCTCCGGATCCCCTGCGGAAGCCGACCTATCACGGCTGCGTAGTAGGCAGCCATGGCTTCGGCGGCCTCGGCCGATCCGTAGGCTGGATGGGCCTGAACCTCCATGACATGGTCGCCGAAGTGCGCGTCGAACAGGTAGGTGTTTAGGTCCTCCCTCCACGCGCGCGGATCGGTGCGCGGATCGAAGAACCAGCGAGCCCCCCGGCCGGTGTAGCGCAGGCTGTCGAGCGCCGTCGGGTCGTCTTGCGTGATGATGTCGGGCGTGAGCCAGACCGTCCCCCAGTCGAACACCGCGCCCTCCGGCATCTCCCACGGAAGCTCGAGGGCGGGCACGGCGGCGGTCGTCGTGGGTGCGCGGGCGGCGGCCGTCCCGGCCTCGGCGGCGTCACCCGTCCCGAAGGCCGCGACGATGGCCCCGAAGACGAGGGTCTCGCCGACGTCGGCCGCGGCGACCACGTAGGTCGCGACGGACGAGTCCGTGTTCGTGAAGGTGCCGGCGCCCGTGGTGGCCCAGGCGTAGGTGATGCGGTCCCAGGCGCCCTCCACCTCCACCGAAAGCTCGATCGTGTCCCCGAAGGCGGGCGCGGGATCGGAGGCGGAGACGGCTGCGCTCGTGATGGAGGCGGCGGCAGTCGCCTCGAAGACGGAGGCGGGCGCGCTCGTGGCGGGCGCGGCGGGCACCACGAGCGCGGACTGTTCGCAGCCGAGCAGCAGCAGCACGGCGAGGACCGCGGTGGGCGTTCGTCGCGTCATCTCATCTCGAGCTGATGGCGGTCGGGGAAGGCGGCTGATCCAGGTCGATCCCGGCCGGGTCCGCGGGGTCGCCGCAGAGGCAGGAGGACGCGAGGAGGGCGAGCAGGACGGCCAAGGAACGGATCATCGGGTTCGCTTTCATTGGGGTATCCTGAAAAAGCTGTGGGGAGATTTTTTTTGGGCAAGCGCGCCTCGGGGTCCGAACCCTCCCCCATGCCCTGATGCGACCCGCTGCCTACTCCGTGAGCTGCCAGAAGTCCTCTTCGGTGATGATGCGCAGCTCGTGGCCCTTGGTGATGAGCGCCTCGGCGTCGCGCTGCTTTGTGCTCTTCTTGCGACCGCGCAACTTGCGCTCGTCCTGTGTGCCCACAACCAGAATGGTGACCCTCCCGGACATCCGATTCCTGTAGTCGCAACCCCACTCGACCGCCTTGTCGACAAGCTCGCTGCGCGGGCGCAAAAGCGTCCCCGTGAACACGATGACTTCCCCGTGCAGCGGCCCGTCCGGGTTTCCTTCCCGGCTGCGATAGCCGGGGGCGGGACCGGGGCCATGCGCGCTGGGAAAGATCGGCTGCCTGACCCTCTTCGGCCAATCCTCTAGGCTCAAGCCCGTGTCCTGACAGGCGCGAAGCATGATCCGGGCACACGCGCGCGCATCCTCAAGTGCGTCATGGTGCTCAAACTCGATCCCGAGGAACTCGGCGACGTTCCATAGGCCGTATCCCTTCTTGCCGAAACGGTCCCGCCACGCCCGCCGCACGACGCGTGCGGTGTCGACCCACAAACCGGACAGGGTGGCAAGCCCGTAGCGCTCGAACGCGCGCTGGAACGCCACCCGGTCGAAGGCCGAATGGGTCACGACGTGACCCTGTAGGCGTTGACGGATCTCGGCCTCCAGTTCGGGCATCGTCGGACTGCCTACCACATCCTCTTCGTCGATCCCATGGATATCGACGTTCCAGTCATCGAACCACGTTTCAGGGTCTACCAGCGTGGTCCATTCGTCCACTATCTGGCCGTCCCGGACGTTGACGATTCCGACCTGACAGATGCTGTCGCGGCTAGGGTTCGCCGTTTCGACGTCCACTGCCGAGAACGAGGGCGGTGACGGTGGGTCGTCCTTCTTGGGAGTCAGCCGCTTGCTACCAGGCAGATGCCCCGTCTCCCTTGTGTACTCGTCGAGGACCGTGGCGATCTCCGCCTCGGTCGGCCGAACCACAAACCACACCGTCGCGTCAAGTTTTGTCGGCGGCTCGAAACTCGGCTCGGTGCCCAAACCGAGTTCCTGAAGCTCCTTCTCGATGCGCCCCACGACGCGCCATCCGCGCCCCTTGCTACCGAACAGGCGCAGAAGCTGCCTTACCGTTATTCCGACCTTCTCACCGGCCCGGGTCCGTTCGACGATCTCCTGCAATTCCATCATTCTAGCCCCGCTCCAGCCTCGCCGAAAACGTCACGTCCGGACACTCCATGGTCGGCGCGTCCGAAGACCCGCCCATCTCCATCACGAGCTGCTTCCGCTCGGGCCAGAACCAAATCGCCGAGTCCACGGTGCGATCGCAGCCGTCGTCGACGATGAAGCCCCCGTCCGTCCCGGCGTCCTGCATCCATTGCCCGTCCCCGTCAATGGTCCCGGGGACCGCCTCGATCGCCACCGTGTCGCCTTCGATCGTGAACGACCCCCCGATGCCGACCTTGTCGCCGTCCTGCCCCACCTCCGCCGTCATGGTCCCGTTCGCCGTGAACGTCAGCGTCTCGCCTCCCTCGGCCATGGTCGCCGAGAAGATCAGCGGGCCGCTGTACGTGCCCGCCACGTCCGGAACCGACGGCCCCGTGAGATCGTCGATCCAGTCGCAGCCGGGCGCCAGGAAGGCCAGCAGGAGGAGAAGGCCCCGGCCCGCCGGTGCCCTGCTAGCCACCCGCCGCCTTCTTCTCGATCGACGGCGTCTGATAGAAGCCGATTTCCTCCCCGGACTGCACGTGCCCGACCAGCCGATAGGTGCCGGGCGGGAAGCGGTCATCCGCGATCCTGATGTGACAGATCGAGTTCCCCTCGCCCGGCAGCGTGTTCACCTTCTCGTTGTCCTGCACGGTGAGCCATCCGCCGCTGACGGCGCGCTGCCATTCCGACCAGTGCACCGTGTAGCCCGCCAAGTTGTTGGCCCGGAGACAGATGCCGATCGTGAGGGTCGTGCCGCCCAGGTCCACCACGAGGTTGCCGTCCTCCGTCACCGTGATCCCCGGCGCCGTGTCGTACGGCTCCAGGTGCACCCGGACCCTGATCGAGTCCTGCGTTGCCGACTCGCTGCTCCCGTTCGAGGCGGTGACCGAAAGCCATGCCACGCTGATGCTGTCCTCGGCGGCGCCGACGCCCGTCGTGGTCACCGTGCTCCCGTCCACGGACACCACGGCCACCGCCTCGTCGGACGTGGAGGCCTCGTAGGTGAATCCGCCGCCCCCGAAGTACGGCGATACGTCGAGGGCCAGCATGCTGTCCACCACCACGTCGTGGGTCGGGATCGTGTCGGCGACCATGGGCGGCGCAAGCTCGCCCACCCGGACCGTGGTCGTGGGAGCGCGTCCGGCTGCGGTGCCGGCGCGGGCCGTGGTGCTGTCGCCGAATACGACCACGACCGAGCCGAAGACCACGGTGGCCCCGGCATCGGCGGCCACGGGAACGTAGGTCGCATGCCCCGAGCCGGTCCCCGCAAAGGCCCCGGCTCCCGTCGTGCCCCACCACGTGAACAGGCTGTCGAAGGTGCCGGCGGCCGTGGCGGTGAGGGTCAGCGTGTCGCCCACGGCGGGCGTCGAGTCCGACACAGTAATCGAGGCGCCCGTGATCGAGGCGGCAGGAAGTTCCTCCACGCCGACGGACGCGGAGCTGGCGACGGGCGCCGCCACCGTGGCCGGACCGTCCGTGCAGCCCCAGACGAGCAGCAGGGTCGGGATCGTCCATCGTGTAGACCGCGTCTTACGCATTTTCCACCTCCACCAGGTGCCCCACCACGCCCCCGTCCGGCTCCCTCAGCTCAAGCACCACCCGCTCGACGGTCTCAAGCGACTCCGACCCGTCCTTGCGCGTGACGCACAGCCGGTCCCCGGACCGGAGCGCCCACGTCGCCGTGGTGGCGACCATCCAGCCCAGATCCGGCTCCAGAGGATGGCGCGCCCAGATGCCCCCGCAGTCGAGCACGTCCTCGTCCCGGGCGGGCGCGGGACGCCGCCGGGTGCGTCGGGCCGCGAAGAGGTCTTCCCGCCGCCTCAGCTCGGCTGCGTCCGCCGTGGACTTCCGGACCCAGAGGATGACCAGACCGACAACCAGCAACGCTACGACGATGTCCATGCGGCGTATCCTCCTTCGGAAGTCACGGGAGCCAATGCCCCGCCCGCCGGTGCCCCCGGGTGCACCTGGTCGCCCATGATCCTGAAAAGGCCCGGAGGGGTGGCGTCCGGATCGGACGGGGTCAGCTGGAAGGCTTCGGCGGGAGCCCTGTTCCGTATGGCTTCGCGGCACCTGCCGACACGCCGGTAGCCGACGATTGCGGAGACGGTGTGGATGGCCGCGCCGGTGCCGAATGCAAGCGTGCCCAGGCCGGCCCCAAGCAGGCCCTCTCCATAGTCGCCGGCGTCCACCTCGCCGGTCACAACGGCCCCGACGATGCCAACGGCGATCCCCGCGCTGGCCGCGGCCAGAAAGGTGTCCAGGATGGGAACGAAGCGACTCTCCGTGCAGAAAACCGGATCGGCGGGCCGCCGCGACGGCGACGGGCCGTTCACCAGCACGAAGGAGCAGGCGGGCGCGGTTGTGAGGACGATGGCGAGGATGATGAAAATACGGGCCATGATCGGTGTTCTCGCTTTTCGGGGCTAGAATGGGTCTCCGGAACACCGCTGCCTCAGAACGTCGATCCCACGAAGATGCCCATGGTCGAGCGGCTCCCCTGGGGCCAGCGCCTGTCGAGCGCGTAGCGGCCCTCCACGGTCAGGCCGGCGATGGAGAGGCCCAGGCCGCCGCCCACAACGTTCTTGCCGAGGGCGCGGGACGGGCTGAGCCAGAACGGGGAGGGCTTCGGCAGGCTGGAGCGCAGGCGAGGCCACGCAAAACCGAAGAGCCCGAACACGTGCAGGTAGCCCGGCGCGTCGAGCATCACGCCCGGATGACCGCTCGGTGTCGAGTCATGGTGATCACGGTAGCTCTGATGGCGGACTCATGCCCGATTCCCAGTTGGACAGGGGGCTGGGTTGGCCGTTCTTGGTCTGTAACCATTTAAAATACGGTGCGGACTCCGATGCATGGGCGAGAAATCGGTCCTTGGCGGCGAGATTTCGGCGATGATACCCTCATTTCCGGGAATGGACGGGCGGCGGTCGACGATTCAGCTTCGCTGCGGGACCGGATCGAGGCGCTGGGGCGGCGCGTCTACCCGCTCTCGGCGTCCAGTGTCTTGAGAGCTACCAGTCCATGTCTCGGCGCGGCAGGGCGGGGCTTGACCGCCGTTGGGCGGGTGCCGGTGCCGATCCGGAGGCGCACATGTGACACGGGGGTACATGTGCGAGGAACCGCGATTCGGACGTGCGGGTGCGTGACCTGCATAGACCGTTGTTCGGCCTATGGTTGCACCACGGCCTCCGGGGCGGCTGCGCCGCGGCGGAACCGGAGGCCGTGACCGGAGCGACCCCCCGTTTTCGATGCCTGGGGTGGCATCGCGGAGGGTCGGGATGTGCACACTCATCCCACCCTCCGCCGGGGGTCGCTCCGGGCCAGCAATCCCGTGCGGGAAGGCCAATCGGCGGGTCGAGCGCGGAGGTACCAACCACCCTGCACGGATGCCGCGCTACCTTCATCCTGAAGGGAGCGAATCGAGCACCCGTCAGAACGAGACGGTCGCGGTCATGGATATGGTTCGGGGCGCGCCCAGCCATGCCGCGTTCTCGGTGATCGCGGACAGGTACGGGGTGTCGAGCAGGTTGTTCGCGACGATCGAGAACTCCGTCGACCTGAACAGGTCGCTAAGCGCCTCGCCGCTGAAGCTGACGTAGGCGTCCGTCGTCCAGTAGGCGTCGGTGTACCAGTCGGCCGTCAGACTGACGCGGCGCGCCGACGTGTACTTCGCCGACAGCCCGCCGCCCAGGGGTCCGTCGCGGTCGAGGGAGACCACCCAAAGCCGGGGCGGCACCCCGGTAACGTCGTCGCCTGCGACGATGCCCTGGGTGGCGTCGACGAGCGGATCGTCGGTCCCCAGATACTTCGAGTCGTTGAGCGTGAGGGCCGTGTAGAGGGATGTCCGACCCGACACCGCTACGGTAGCGGCCAACTCGATGCCGCTGGTCTCGATGCCGCCCGCGTTGAAATACGCCCCGCCTCCGGGGATCAGGTAGTTGGGACCCGCGGGCGTCTGGGGGCCGAGGTAGAAGATCCGGTTGTCGAAATCGATGGAATAAACGGTGGCGCTCAGGGCGACCCGCTCGCCCGCGTACTGAACGCCGACATCGACGTTCGAAGCGGTCTCGGGTTCGAGGCGGTCAAGACTCCTGCCCGGCACTTCGAGCAGGTTGCTGCCGATCGCCCTGAAGTTCTCGGCGTAGCCCAAGAACAGGTCTAAGCCCTCGACCGGCGTCTCGTAGGTGAGACCGCCGGAGAGGAGCACGTCCGAGTCCGAACCCACGTCGAGCGTCCGGTCGACCCCGAACCGGTCCTCGCGCGACACGGAGACCAAGTATTGCTTGATGCCGCCGGTCAACTCGAACGGGCCGAAGTACAGCGTCTCCTCGGCGTACCACTTGAAGACGCTTTGCGGAAACTCCCACTCGTACTGGTGCCAGTAGGGCTGCTCGTCCCACTTGAAGTTGATTGCAGGGTCCAGAATACGGTGCCAGTCGCGGCCGAGGTCGCGTCGCGAGTCCTCGTACCAGATGCCCGCGCGCAGCACGCTGCCCCGTCCGCCCCCGAACAGCACGGACCACTCCCCGTCGACGTTCGCGCCGAGGCGGCTCTTCCCGTAGTGGCTGTGGCGGTACGATTGCACCGCGCTCGCCGCCGGGTGGCATGCCGGGTCGACCTCCGGCCCGCCCGAGCCGTAGTAGTTGAAGATGTAGGACGAGTTACATCCCGGCGTTGGCCCGACGGCGACTCCGTTGCCGTCCACGAACCGGATCACCCCGAGCTGGCTACCGCCCCGCACCGGCACGCGGCCCGCCAACTCCGATTCGGGTCCGCCTCCGTCGTCCACCACGTCGACGATGTAGGGGGGCAGCCAGTCGCCCCGCCCCCAGTTGCGATGGCCGTACACGCCCGCACTGAGCGAGATCAGGTCGCTAACGGACCAGTCGGCCTTCACGTAGGTGAGCGTGTTCTTGCGCCGCGTCTGCCAGCCGGGCCGGAAGAACTGGTTCAGATAGGGTACGCCCGGCCAGTGGCCGATCAGACGGTCCCAGCGCGGGTCGGCCCGGAAGTCGGCGTTGCTGTAGAGCCGCTGGTAGACATCCTCGTGGATGTCGTCGTGGGAGAGGTAGCCGGTCAGATCGAGGTTGCCGTGCGAAGACACGATCTTGGCGGCGAAGTGCTCCCGCTCGTTCCGTGCCGAGCCCTCCATCCAATCGGTCGCCTCCTGCCGGATCGCGGCAACCCAGGCCCGCGTCGCGCCGCCGAACAGCGACCCGGTCTCGACCCTCGCGGCGAACCGCTGGCCCTCGTTCTCGCCGATCGTGACCGAGGCCGTCCGGCTTGCCTCCTCCGCAGGGTCGGCGGTCAGAAAGTTGAGCGTCCCGCCCAGCGCCTCGACCGACTGCGAGGCGATGTCGGCGGTCCCCTGCGACACCTCAACGCCGCCAAGGTTGATCGGGTCGACGAACCGGTTCGCCTTTGCGCCGCTCCAGTAGTCCGACGTGCCATTGGGGAACCCGTCGATGGTGGTGCCGATCTGCACGTCGTTGATCGTCGACTGGAAGCCGCGCATGACTACGTTGCTCGACCAGTCGTCAAAGGCGTACGCGTCCCCCTCTTGAACCGAGACGCCGGGAAGGTTGTCGATCACCGACGTCACGGCCGTGATGCTCGACTGCTGCCTCATCATCGGCTCCGCGACGAGATTTCGCGCGAATACCGTGGGCTCCTCCGCCACCACGCTGATCGGCGTGAGTTGGAAGAAAGGCTGTAGAACGATATCGACCGTCTCGATCGTGCCTGCTCGGACCGTGGCCGGAATCTCCCGGGTCGCATAGCCGAACAGGGTGGCGGTCAAGACAAGATCGCCGGGTGCCAATCCGGTGAACTCGTAGGCCCCTTCCGCATCCGTGAGGTCTCCTGCGTCCACGCCGGAGCCGGTCGCCGTCACCCGGACACCCGGCAGGGCGCTCCCGAACACGTCCACAACCGTGCCCCTGATGGTTCCTCCGGACTGCGCGGACGCCGGCGCTACGGCCAGGAGCAAGAGCAGGGCGGCGCGAGCACACGTGGCCAATAGACTGAGATTTCTCCGAAAGGCTGGCATGGCGACGAAACTCCCTTTCTGCGGACATGGCGTCATTGTAACCTGGTGCCGGGTTCACAGGACGAGCGGTCACCGTCTGGGCGGAACCCCGCCCCCGCTGTCCCGGATCGTCTGCTCTGCGATACGCTTCCGATAAGCCGGTGACCTCTTGCAGAGCCCGCAGGTGACCTTGGCCGTGTCTTGCGTGACTTGCGGCTCGCGCTTGAGTCGCTGCTGATGATGCATCCCGCAGGCCGTGTAACCGAAAGCGCCCTCGAGATGCAGTCTCATCGTCTGTCTCTGCCGTGGAGGTCATTCCGGGTGTTCACCGCCGCCTCGGCCTTCGTACGCCTTCGTCGCAGTCCGTACAGGTGTACGCTGCGCTCGGCCATCATGCCGACGACCGAACATTCGCTTTCCTCCTGCCGGGTCGGGCCCTCTCTGGACCGTGTTCATGTTCGACTCCCCTGCTGGACAAGGGGCTGAGCTTGGGCGCCTACGGTGCAACCCCTAATATACGGCTTAAAATCCGATCCGTGGCCGATAATCGGAACCACCTCGGCGAGATTCTGCCGATTGTTCCTTCGTTTCCGGGAAGGGACGAGCGATGACCGACGATTCCAGGGGAGGGCTGGGCCGATGGGCTTCGTCTGTTCGAGCGTCTGACACGGCTTGCGGGTTCAGATGGACGCTCTTCCTCAAATGGCGGTCACCGGTCGCGGGCAAATCCCTCGGCCTCGTCGTCGCCAGCCTCGAGGACAGGGAGGGCGACCGGCTCGGCTCATCACTCCTCGGGACTGCGCCACGCTCTGCCGAGCGCCCGGTTTCCGGCCTACCGGTAACCCTCGGAGACCCGAGATCGTCGATCCTGGGCGCTCCTATGGCCCGTCGAATACCCGAAAGGCCCCCGCACCGACCGAAAACGGCCTCTGAGCCCGTCGGGCGGCGGCGGCCCCCACGATGCCGCTACAAGACGAGCCGTTCTGCTCATGGTCTACCTCCGGTAGGCTACGCCGACGAGCAAGGACGTCATGCGATAACCGCCGAACTCAGTCTCCCTGTAGGACGCACTGGTCAGCTCATGCCCGTATTGGAGGTCCAGCGTGAGGTCCCACTGACGCGACATGCGGATATCCAAGCCGGTGCCCGCGACCACACCAGCGATGAAGTCCTCGTCGCGCGTCCTGCACTCTTGTGCCGGTGCGTTGTCGAGCGAGGTCTCATAGCAGCCGGCGGCGAACCCGAGCATCCCGCCGCCCCCAAGACGCAGGGTGAGCCGATCGTTCGACAGGATGTCCCCCATCCACAGCAACTGCGCGTCGATGTAGTCCTGGCTCCGCTGGAAATGCCGACGGCTGTAGAAGCATGCCGGAATCTCTGCGGGATCCAGGCTGAGATCGGGCGGATCGAGGCAGGCACTGTCTTCATAGCCCCTGCGCGCATAGGAGGCGCCGAGACGGAGGCCCCAAGAGGATGTCGCCGAGACGCCTGCCGTCACGCCAATACTGGGGTCCTCGGTAGCGAAGCGCGAGCTGTTCGCGCCAGCATAGAGGTCGACCCGGGTAACGGTGGGCGAGGCCATCGCTCCGAACAGGCCTAGCACGATCAGGATGGCGTGTTGGTCCATGATCCCAATTCCTCAACTGATGTTCTGCTTCCAGGTTTCGCGGATCTTGTCGGCGCTCCATCCGGCGGGATTCGTCGCCGTCCTGCTGACCCTCCAGGGAGCGGAGGGTCCGCGCGGAAAGCGCGAGCTGTGGACGGTGGAGTTTACGCGGTTCTCCATACACGACACGAAGCCGGTGGTGTCGTCGCGCTTCCTCCCGCTGGCGCGGCGCGTCTCGAAGATATCCGCCACGACATCGCCCGCGAGTTGGTCGAGACCGTGCGGAGCAATGTCAGGATCGACTGGACGCTTCGCGAGAACGTGCGCGCCAACCTCCGGTGGCTCGTCAAGCGGATCCTGAGCAAGCACGGCTACCCGCCCGACAAGCAGGACGCGGACGGTGCTCGAACAGTCGGAGTTGCTGTCGGCGGAGTGGACGACATGACGCCGGGTCGGTTGGAACGGTCCGGTACCGCCGAAGCGTTCGCAGGATGTCGATCTTTGTCCCATCTTGTTCGCCAGCGACAGACGTGAGTCCCCACCACGAGCCCGAGCGTTCCGTACCCCCGCTAGAAGCCCCAACCTGGCGGAGAGGCTAGGATCAATTCGTGACGACCTGCAACGTTCGCCCAATTGCGCGGGGAGGCGCACGGGTGGAGGAGGAACGAACAACGCGATGACAAGCCCCACTCTTGACCCGAATCGGCTAGATGTTCACGGTCGGTTCCACATACCAAAGAACGTCTGGCAGCGCTTGCCGAAGAGCATCCCGTCGGCACCGGGAGATCCCGTTCCCGGAAGACTCACATTTGACCAGAGCAGCGGTGCAGTCCTCAAGATTCATGGCCATTTCTCTCGTTGGGGACCTCCGGCAGTGCCCGGCATCGGCCAGGACATCCCGACGGTCCTCGGATCGGACGGCTACAGCTTCTGGGCGCTGTATGCATCCCGGAAGACCTTCACGAGTGGGGTTGATCCACAGTACGCACGCGAGCATTACGCACCCCGAGAAGTATTGACGTTTGCTCCAGGCCAAGATTTCAACTGGGAAGAGGATCTCCAATCTCTTGAAGATCTGGAATCTCTGCGCACTACGGGCATTACGATCAAGTCCAAGATGCATCTTCAGCACTGGATTGGAGAGGGATGGGTGGGTCGCGAACCCGGGGGCGACATGACGACGGTAAGATTCGAGCCCCCTCCCTCATCCACGTATGTCGAAGCCGGAACGCGCGCCGACCTGTCATTCGGACATGACGCGGTATCCATCAATTCCCGGTTCGGGTTTCATGTCGAGCAAGCAGCGTTTCTCCGGATTCGCTTTGAAGTACCGAGGCCGGTGGTAGGCTCCAACGGCATCCTCCAAGTGGCGAGAATGATACATGGCTTGGTGGCCCTGAGTATTCACGGCACCGTTCCCATCGGGAGCGTTACTCTTCACTTCGACCGGGCCGATGGGGATCCACTTCGTGCCCGTCTGTACAGACGATGGAGGGAAACCGAGTATGCCTCGTCCGCCTCGATTCCCACCGCAGCCAGCTATCGGGTTTGAGGCTATCGGCGGGCTGCAAGGCATCGTGCGATGGATCAACTGCTGCGAGAAGTATTGGTTGCCGATACTGCGCGTCATCAATCGCTGGAGGTCCCCGTCGGCGTATCTCGAAAACAAGTTCAATGATGTCTATGTGGCATTGGAGTCCCTTGCCCGCATCAAGGCCGGCATTCGGTCGGCGAAGAGAATGCCCGCGATGGTGGGGGCATTGCGTGTCCTCGCACGGGATCAACAGTACTCGGGGAGAGGACTTCAGTCGCTTCAGTCCAGTTTGAGGGATGACGATTCGTTTCGGAGATTTCGCGAGATAATCGGAGATGTCAACGCTTGGGCCAAGGCTATGGTAAGCGCGCGGAGTGCCATTGTGATACATCCAGGGATGGACGGCTACGCCGGAACGAGCGGTCTGGACTTGTATCCGCTCTTCGAGACGGGCTACCTCTTGACGGTGTTGTGTCTGTTGAACGAAGCAGGCATTTCGCCCAGTGCTGGCGAAGATCTGTGTGAAGCGCTACTAGCGGCGTCGGTTGTGACGGAGCGAATGTGGCCATGACTGGATTTGCACCTGAAGGGGTACAAACATCTCGGTGACCTGTGCCACGCCTTCGAGGCCGGGGGACACAACGGCCTTACGGCTCTGGGAAGACCGTAGTGGAGAGGGTCGTGAGGGGAAGGCGATTCCCGCGAATTGCGGCGGTGGTCCAGCGGGACGATCCTGCGGACCATCCCGCTGGACCACCGCCGCACCGAGACCGACGAGCCCCACCGCGTGACCGTCTCCTCCGACGGGCGCCAC